>JABFSN010000097.1 GCA_013140575.1 Phycisphaerales bacterium
GGCTGCGGGTGGGGGCGGCGGTGGGCGTTCATGATTTTGAGCGGGTCGAGCAGTTGCTGGCGCACGATGTGGACGTGATCGTGGTGGACACGGCGCATGGTCACAGCGAGAACGTAATCGACACGGTAAAGAGTATCCGGTCGAGGTTCGACGTGGAGTTGATCGTCGGGAACATCGCGACTGCGGAGGCGGCCCGGGATTTGATCGAGGCCGGCGCGTCGGCGTTGAAGGTGGGCATCGGGCCGGGGAGCATCTGCACGACGCGGGTGATTTCGGGGGTCGGGGTGCCGCAATTGACGGCGATCATGGACGTGGCCGAGGTCGCGGACGGGAACGACGTGGCGGTGATCGCGGACGGGGGGATCCGGCGGTCGGGCGACTTGACGAAGGCAATCGGTGCCGGGGCGCACGTGGTGATGATCGGGTCGTTGTTCGCGGGTTTGGAGGAATCGCCGGGTGAGCCGGTGACGTGGCAGGGGCGGCGGTTCAAGGAATACCGCGGGATGGGTTCGCTGGGGGCGATGGTGAAGGGGTCGGCCGATAGGTATGGGCAGGCGGGACGGATGGGGGATGGGAAGCTGGTTCCGGAAGGGGTGGAGGGTCGGGTGCCGTATCGCGGTCCGTTGTCGGATTTCGTCTATCAACTGGTGGGCGGGTTGCGCGCGGGAATGGGGTATTGCGGGACGGCGACGATTGACGACCTGCGGAAGCACGCTAGATTCTGCCGTGTGACGGGCGCGGGCGTGGCCGAATCCCATCCGCACGATGTCATCATTACCAAGGAATCACCGAATTATGCGGTCGATCTGCAAGCTGAGCCGAAATGAGGGATGGCGCGGCGCTCTTCGATTGATGATCGCGGCGGGAATCGCGGTGGCGGCGAGCGGTTGCCACGAATTCCCGGATGTGACCATCGATGATCTGCCGCCGTCGGCGATGACGTCGACGGCGTCGGCCGACCACGTTCGGAAGATGCACGTCGCGGGGGCGGTGCGGACGCGGGGGTTTGAACCCATGGCCGTCGAATCGCAGGACGGGACGGTGGCGCATGGGCCGTTGTGGTTGGATGATCCGATCGAGGTGTGGGGCGACGGCAATGATGAGTACGCGGTGACGTATGGGGATTGGGGGTACGTGGCGTGGAGCATGGGGCGGTTTGTCGCCAACATGTTTCTGATGCCAGTGAGCATGGTGTTGGAATTGCCCGGCACGGTGATGTGCAGCGACGGCCATTCAGACAGCGGGTGCGCTTGGACCGGGTGTGTCTGCGCGGGTCTGTGCGCGCGCGACGCGGAGCGATGCAGCGGCGTGACCGAGCCGCCGGATACGCATGACACGTGGGGCGCGATGATCGACGCGGCCGAAGAGGATGATTCCGTCGAGCCGGAGCATCTCGACGATGTGGGCAAGTCCGCGGGGGTCGAGGGCGACGAGTAGGATTTGGAGAGGCGAACCGAATTCATCGCGAAACAAGCCCTGGCGCGACTGGGCGCCAAACGCGACGCGTCAAAACTGCGGCGCTGCGCGAACTGCGGTCTGGAATACACGCATATCTACGAGCCGCGGTGCCCGCGATGCGACGCGGCATTGCCGGCCGAACATGTCACCAGCGACGACGGGACGCCGTTTGCCGAGGCGGAACGGCGCGACCGCCGGGCGGTACGGGCGATGCGGCGTTGGGTCTATTCGGCCGGCGCGGAACGCATCCGGTACTTGAGCCTGATCCGTCGTTCGCACGCGTCGCGATCGTTCGCCCGTCGGCACTTGCTGCTGATGGCGCTGGCGTTGACGATTTCGCAGATGACGCACGTCGGCTGGCATCGGGTCATTCGCACGGTCGACAACGCCACGCATGTCGCCACGGCGCCGACGGGGCGGGGATGGGTGAACGTGGTGGGCGATGTGGAGGACGAAACGGTCTATGGTCTGTTGGCGGTCTGGTACAATCCGATTCTGTCGGGCGTGGCGGCGTTGGTCAGCGCGGTCACCGGACTGCTGCTGGTCTATGGAAGCGTCGGCGTGTTGAATGTCGGCGCCGGACGATGGCTGGGGGACGCGCATTGCGGACAGGGACGTCTGCGGGGAGCGATCGATTACGGGACGGCATGGACGATGCCGGTCGTTTACGCCGGACTGCTGTTCATGATATTGCCGATCCGAGATGTTATGGGGATTGCCCTGTTGATTCCGGTTCCGCCGAGATCGTTTATTCTGGGAGCGGCGGCCGTGGCGACAGGCTGTGGACTGTTGTCCTGGTGGTTCTACGGTGTGCGTGTGGCGATGACCGTTCCGGCGGCGGTGCGCACGCGAGTCGCGTTTTATTACGCATTCCTGTCGCCGCTGCTGATCAGCCTGCTGGCGGCGGTGTGGTTCGTCGGGCTGAAACGTCTTTTTGAATTCTTCGGTTCATTATTCAAACTGAATTGGCTGGGTCCATGAAACGTCACAGGTTAGCCAAGTGCAATGTCCCGAGAACGAAGACACTGGTGAGGCCCACGGGTGGCGCGGGTTTTACGCGCCGTTCGCCCTCCGGGCGCGAACCAGGAAGAAGAGGGAATGGGGGGTGCGGTGACCAGGGACTGAAGTCCCTGGCTACGATCGTGCGCCCTGCGGGCGAAGAGATGGCGAGCGAAACCCGCCGTAAGGTTGGAAGAGGCGGGTGGAACCCGCCCTACGATCGGGTCCGTCGGGTGATCTCGCAACTGCGGCGTTGCAGAGAGCTGAATAGTAGCCATGAATAATCCTGAAACCATCGCGGTGCTGGATTTCGGCGGTCAATACACGCAGTTGATCGCGCGGCGGGTTCGCGAGCACAGCGTTCACAGCGTCATCACCGGGCCGATGGTGACGGCGGAAGAGCTGCGGGCGTTAAACGTGGCCGGCATTATTCTGTCGGGCGGACCGGCCAGCGTCTATTCGGACGGAGCGCCGCGCTGCCGCGACGAGCTGTTTGAAATGAATGTGCCGATTCTGGGTATTTGCTATGGAATGCAACTGGGTTGTCAGGTGTTGGGCGGCGACGTGCGCTCGGCGGAGAGTCGCGAGTTCGGGCGGACGCGTCTGGAGGTGACGAGTCGCGACGGCATATTGGCCCATTTGCCGGGCACGACGGACGTCTGGATGAGCCATGGCGACATTGTCACGTCGGTGGGTGGTGAATTCGTTTCGATGGCGCGTACGGCGTCGTGTCCGATCGCGGCGGTTCGGCACCGGACCCGGCCTTTTGTCGGCGTGCAGTTTCATCCGGAAGTGACGCATACGCCGGAGGGCAGTCTGATTGTCCGGAATTTCCTGTTTGAGATTTGCGGATGCAAGGGCGATTGGCGCCTGGGCGATGTTCTTGAGGGTACCATTGCGGCGATCCGTCAACGGGTGGGACCGGACGAACGCGTGATCTGCGGGCTGTCGGGCGGCGTGGACAGCTCGGTGACGGCGGCCATGTTACAGCGGGCGATCGGCGATCGGCTGGTTTGCGTGTTCGTGGACAATGGACTAATGCGTCTGGGCGAAGTCGAACTGGTCGAGACGACGTTTCGCGACCATTTCAAGATGGAGCTGCGCGTGGCGCGGGCGGCCGACAGGTTTTTGTCGCGACTGGACGGCGTCGCGGACCCGCAGGAGAAGCGGCGGATCATCGGACACGTATTCATCGAGGTTTTTCAAGAGGAGGCGCGGCGCATTCCCAATGCCCGGTTCCTGGCGCAGGGGACGCTGTATCCCGACGTGGTGGAGTCGGGAGAGAGCGTCGGCGGGGCGACGGCGAAGATCAAATTGCACCACAACGTCGGCGGTCTGCCCGAGACGCTGGGATTCGAGCTGATCGAGCCGCTGCGGACGCTCTTCAAGGATGAAGTGCGTTACCTGGGAGAACAACTGGGGCTGCCGCACGATCTGGCGTGGCGGCATCCATTTCCGGGTCCGGGGCTGGCGGTGAGGATCATCGGACCGGTCACATGTGAGAAACTGGAAATCGTTCGACAAGCCGACAAGATCGTCACCGATGAGATCGTCGCGGCCGGTTGGTATCCGAAGATCTCGCAGGCGGCGGCGGTATTGCTGCCGATCAGCACGGTAGGTGTCATGGGTGACGAACGGACGTATCAGGATCAGTATGTGGTGGCGGTGCGGTTTGTGGAGACGACGGATTTCATGACGGCCGACTGGGTACACGCGGACTACGGCATGTTGGGGCGGATTTCGAGCCGGATCATTAATGAGGTGCGGCAGGTGAATCGGGTGGTGTACGACATATCGTCGAAGCCGCCGGCGACGATTGAATGGGAATGATTGAAACGCGGTCGGCTGGGACGGGCGCGGCGACGCGATTACCGATTCACCGGCGCGCGTGGGTAGTAATCCGTAGAGAGCGGAATGGAAGCAGGGGACGAGTTGTAGAAAATTGTCGGTTCATTTCGGAGAGATTGGAGGTCCGCGGTACAATAAACGCGATCCACGCACGAACTGGGCGCCATGCGTGCATGAGGCAGTCGTTCGCGAATCAAACGGCGGACACCGCAGTAAGGATGAAGGCTATGTTTACACGGAATTCAAACTGGATGACGGCGGCGATGATGGGCATTGTGCTGTTCCCGCCGAGCGCCGCGCGTGCGGACTGGAATCATTTCCGCGGGCCGAATTACGACGGCATCAGCACGGAAGGCGGATTGAAAACGACGTGGACCGAGGCGATTCCAATGGTGTGGGATCGGGAGATCGGGTCGGCGTTCAGTTCGTTCGCGTGCGTGGGCGACCGGGTGTTCACGTGCGGCACGAAGGATAAGAAGCAGGTGATGCTGTGCCTGAATGCGACGAGCGGGGATGTGATCTGGGAGTCGCCGATTGAGAAGGAATACCGCGACGAGTTCGGCGACGGCGCCCGGGCGACGCCGACGGTGGATGATGGTTTGGTCTATATTCAGGGGGCGCACGGGACGCTGCTGTGCGTGAACGCGGAAGACGGCAAGAAGGTCTGGCACAAGAGTTTCGACAACAAGCCGCAGTGGGGCTATTCCGCGTCGGTGCTGGTCGAAGGCGAGTGGGCCATTGCCTGTGCGGGAAAGAAGGACGGCGCGCTGGTCGCGTTCGACAAGAAAACGGGCAAAAAGAAATGGGAATGCGGCACGGATCCGGTGGGCTATGCCACGCCGTATCCGTTCACGATGAACGGCCGGCGCTACGTGGTCGGGTTCACCGGAAAGTCGGCCATCGTCGCCGATGTCCAGACCGGCGAGATCGCGTGGCAGACGCCGTGGCAGACGGACTGGGAAGTGAATGCGGCTTCGCCGATTTACGACAATGGGCATTTACTCCTGTCGTCGGGTTATCAAACGGGCTGCGGTCTGTACAAGTTGAGCGGCGACGGACCGCGGTTGAGCGGCGAAGAGGTGTGGCGCAGCAAGGTGATGCTAAACAAGTTTCAGTCGCCCGTATTGCACGGCGGAAAGCTGTATGGCAGTGATGAAAAGGCGCTGATCTGCGTGGATTATCTGACCGGAAACGAACATTGGCGCGTCCCGCGCATCAGCAACGCCACCGTCGTGCTGGCCGGAGACGACCTGTTCGTGTTGACCGAAGACGGTGAATTGCAGATCGGGAAGGCCGCGCCGGGAGGGTTCATTCCCACGACAAAGGCGCAGGTTTTGACCGGCCGCTGTTGGACGGTGCCGGTGTTGCATCAGGGCCGAATGTACGCCCGCAATCTGGAGCGCGCGGTCTGTTTCGACCTGCGGGAAAGCCGCTAGCGCACAGAACATGGATATCGTGGACGTACGCTCCGGGGATAGACGGGATTTACAAGATTGACAGGATTCTGTGGGACTGGTCGCGCCCGCGGCGAAATCGGTGTTTGTGCCCGTGGTGTGAATCATGTCCGTTTTGGTTTGGCCACGTTGTTCCTGAGCGGTTCCGGGGTGGTTGATTCCGCGGATCGACAGGCGTTTTCTGAATGATGGTCCTTCGCGAGCAAGGTTTATGACAAACAGTAAGACAAGACTGCTGATCACCGTTTTGGGCGTCGGTTTCGTCGCGGCCGTCTTGGCACGACGTGTTGGGGCGAGCTCGCAAGAGACGGTGCCGCAGACGGGAGACCGTAATGAGACGAAGCCGGCAGATGCGACGCCGCCGGCGACCGGTGAGAGCGCCGGCGGCGAGGTGAAGCCGGCCGACGACTGGGAAAAGCGACTGGCCGACGCGCTGACCGGGTCCGTGCTGGAAGGCACGTGGCAGATGAATCGCAAGGGCGACGACGGGAAGTTCGGCCCGCTGACCGAGCCCAAGCCGGATCGCTACAACATTTCCAAGGCCGTCAAGTTGTTCGGCGAGCGATGGCTGATTACGGCGCGGATCGGATATGGCGAGAAAGATGTGTACGTACCGGTCCCGGTGCGGATCGTGCTTGTCGATGGGACGCCGGTCATTACGCTGGACAAATTGGACATCCCGGGGATCGGGCGTTATTCGTCGCGGGTGGTTATTGACGGCCAGTATTACGCGGGAACGTGGACCGGCGACGGATACGGCGGCATTCTGTCGGGGCGAATTGCGAAGCCAGACGCCGGTACGAATGATCCCGAAAACGCGGGGCTGGATCGCAAATCGAGCGACGAAAAGAAGTGATCGTCTTGCAGAGCGACGGACACGGCGCCGGGGCTACTTGGCAGCACGCGGTTTGTCGCCGAAACAATAGACCGTGCCGCCGAATGTGCCGATGATCAGCCGGCCGGCGGCGACGGCCGGCGAGGCGGACATGCCGTCGCCGGTCTCGAATCGCCAGACTTCTTTTCCATCCTGTATCGACAACCCATACAGAACGCCGTCTTCCGAGCCTATGAACACGCGGTTGCCGACAATGACCGGCGAACCGTCGATCTTGCCGCGGGTTGCAAAGCGCCAACGCTGTTTGCCGTCGTTGGAATCCAAACCACGAACCATCTTGTCTCGCCCCGCGACGACGACCATGCCTTTCGTAACGGCCGCCGACGATAGAAACGGGAATTGCCGGTCGGGATCTTCGAAAACCCACACGGTGGAGCCGGCCCGCCAATCGAAACAGCGCACTTGATTGTCGTAGGTGCCGACGACGGCCCGGTCACCGATGATCGCGGGCGACGCGCCGGCCACCGAATCCATGGCCACGCGATTAACGGATTGGCCGGTCTTGATGTCCACGACGTGCAGGAATTCGTCGCAGCCGGACACGATCACGCGGTCGCCGACGATGGCCGGCGAGGCGTGGATCCGGCCCTGCGTTTCGTATTTCCAATTCAGCCTGCCGGCGTCCAACGACAGACAATACATCGAGCCGTCGTACGAACCGACCGCCACGCGGCCGTCGGCGTGATTGGCCGACGAGATGATCTGCCCGCCGGTCGCGTAGGTCCATCGTGCCGTGCCCTGACGGGCATCGACGGCGTGAACCATCCCCTCCTCGTCGCCGACGATGACGGTCTGCCCAACGACCAGCGGCGCCGACTGCACGGCCCCCCTGGTCTCGTATTTCCATTGGAGCGCGCCGTTGTCGAAATCAACCGCGTACAGAAACCCGTCGTCGCAGCCGACATAGACGGCGCCGTCGGCGATGGCGGCGGTCGAGGCGATTCCTTCGGGCGCGCGGAATTCCCACAAGACGGACAGTTCATCGGGCAGCGATCCGCCGGCCACTCCGGTCAGTTGAGCATTGCCGCGGAACATGGGCCATTGTGCCGGATCGGATTTCGCCGGACCGTCCTCCGCATGGCACGCAGTCGCCGACGCGGAGATGAATAGAAATCCAAGTAATAACGATGGAATACAGGACTGTTTGAACTGCATCGGTGTATCGACTTCATCGGCCGCGCTCATCGCGCACGGACTACGGAGCACCGTTGTCCGTGCCCCAACCCCCGCAGCACCGGAGGTGTTGTGCGCTACGCCGGTTTGAATCGCAGCACGAGGGCGGCGCCCATGCCGGCCAATAGTATGCCAACGTAGAACCAGACGGCGGGCGGTTTGCCCGGTTTGTCCCAGATCATGGACACCATCGTATTCATGATCGGCGCCCCCGCGAACACGAGCGGCGCGACGGCCAGCGGCTTGCCCCCGTTCTTGATGGCGAACACGATGCCCAGGGCGCCGATGGCGCCGAGGATGCCTGCGATCGTGGAAACGGACATGCCTTTCCGCGTCATTTCCAGTGGTTCGGACTTGGTGGCGATCAAATAGGCCAGCGCCCCGACAGACGCCAGGAAATAGGCCAACCCAACGAACAGAAACGCCCGCAGCGCACTATTCCTGCTTCCAAAGGCCAGTTGACCGTGGTGCAACGTCGGCACGTACGCACCCCAGCACACGATGGTCAGAACCACGAAGATGATCCACGGTTTCATCCTGTTCTCCCGATGACCGCGATTCGATCGAATTCACGGGGCCGCCGACGCTTGGTCCGCGACGAACGGACGCAGCACGCAACGCACGTTATCGGGAATCGCGATGGAACGGAAGGCGCCGTCGCGAATCGCGCAGCACGCGGCCTTCGTGCGCCCGGACGCGATCCGCAAGCCGTCGCGATGGAAATCAACCTCGAACGTGACCGACCGCTTGCCCATCCGCGCGACGCGGAACGTCAACGACAGCTCGTCCTCGAATTTCGCCGGCGAGGCGTATTCGCAGGTGCAATGCACGCGCGGCCAACTGATGACTCCGTCGCCGTCGTGGAACCAGACGCTGTGCCCCAGCGATCGCCAGAACGCGTGCTCGACCTCCTCCATCATGCGGAAGTAGTTGGCGAAATGCAGCACGCCGGCCGCGTCGGTTTCGGCGAATTGCACCCGCCGCGTGATGGTGAAGTCGTTGCTCGGCATGGCATCATCCGACGTCTTCACGGGCAGGATGCCCGTGCCACAGGGCAGCCGATGGCCGCGTTCACCTGGCCGCGCCCTGCTCCAGCGTTATCGGCGGCAGAAACGCGGTGTATTCGGCCATCGCGTCAAACATCCTGCCCACCTCGTCATTGAATACGTCGCCGATTAGCACCCGGGCCACGTAGTCGCGATAATCCGGGAACCGCCGCAGAAACTGGCCGAAACTGAACGACGGATCGTAAAACGCATGCACGAGACGGCGGACCATTTCCATGCCCTGCACGAGCGTCGAACCGTACGCGGCCAATCGCGATTCACAAACGTCGCCGTCGCGCAGCGCCGCGTGAATCGTGTCCGCGGCCAATTCGCCGCCCTTGAGCGCCAGCATCACCCCCGACGAGTAGACCGGGTCGATAAACCCGAACGCATCCCCCACCAGAACCCAGCCGTCGCCCGCGATGCGCCGCGCGTGATACGAAAAATCGCGCCGCACCCGGGCCTCGGCGATGCGCGTCGCCGGCGCCAAACGCGATTTCAGGATTGGGCATCTTTCGATTTCGACTTCCAACGTGGCCATCGGATCGTTGCCGCGGTTGGTAAACAGGTATTCGGGCGACCCCACCACGCCGACGCTGGTGACGTCGTCCAGCAACGGGATGAACCAGAACCACCCGTTGTGGTCCGGCGTGCGAACCACCAGAATGGCGCCGGCGTCGCGGCCCGAATCACGGACCGCGCCATGGTAATACGAAAAAATGGCCCCGTGCCGCATCCCCGGGTCCGGCTCGACCAGGCCTAATTGACCGGACAACATCGTGGCCTGACCCGTCGCGTCGATCACGACGCTACACCGGATTTCGATGGACCGATCGCCCACCACGGCCCGGACGCCCGTCGCCCGCGATCCGTCGAACAGCACCCGTTTCACGAGCGCGTTTTGATGGACCTCGACGCCGTGTTCGCGGGCGTTGTCCAGCATCATGCGGTCGAATTCGTCGCGCTTCACCTGCCAGGTGTACGAACACTCGTGCGGATTGTGGTCCGGGAAATAATAGGGCTGCGACGCCTTCCCGTTCGCACTGAAAAACTGGACGCTTTCCTTCACCGTGTGCCGGGACGCCTTCAGTTTGTCCAGCATGCCCAACCGCTTGAACGTCCAGTAGGTGTGCGGCATCAGCGATTCGCCGATCTGATGCCGCGGGAAAATCGCTTTTTCGAGCAGCAACACGCGGTGTCCATAGTCGGCCAACAGCGTGCCAACCGTTGACCCCGCCGGCCCGCCGCCGACCACAATGCAATCGTAGGTTTCGTGCTGAATCATCCGCATCCGTCCCCATCGCAATCCCGCGGCCGTCCAACGGCGGAGCGGGCATCAGAACCCCGGACGCCAGTCCGGGGCCGAATCCAGGCCACGTTGCGACGATTGCGGGGATCGGCGCACACTCCGAACGGACCGCCACTCGCGTAGCGGGTTCTGATCATTCCACGCGAATCGGACACCATGCCCCGTTAATCCGCAACCACCGCGGGCGTGTTGCCGTCCGGCGTTCCCCCCTCGCCGGCCACCACCTCCAGCAATTCGATCGCCGGCTGATGGTCGTAATGAATCATCCCCACCCGGCCAAACACGGGACCGCGCCCGGTGCCGCCGAAATGCGCGGCGACCGGCGAATCGCCGTCGAAACCCACGAACCACAACGGCTCGACGCGGCGCAGCACGTCGTGCCGCATCAGAATATCGCCCAGCGGCGCCCGCCGTTCAACGATCTCCTGGCGAACCGCCGGCGAAACCACGTCCAGATTGACTCGGACGACTCCATATTCGACGACCCGCCCCGTATTTCCCAACGTCAACAGGATTTCCCGACGATAGGCGTTCGATTCGTCGCGGTGCCGCAGCACGTGCAACGCGACGGATTGGCCGTGATGCCGTTCGAGCGCCGTCGTCATATGGTCATGGTGCACCAGCAAGTCGCGGCACGCCGACGGCATTTCGTCCGGCGACGCGTCGCGGCAGTCCCGCCACGGTTCCACCGGCTCCGTCAATCCCCGGCACAGCGACGCAATCGCGTCCGCGACCGTCGTGCAGTCTGAAAAATGGGGTGCGACGTTCACGTGTATCGGATGTCCCGGAATTCCGCGTCAAAAAACAACGGCAGCAGCGCATCCACGCGCAGCAAACCGTCGCGCGTCAACGCGATCGCGTCGCCGTCCACCATCGTGTACCCACGTTCATTCAGGATCGACCACGCCGCGGCGAATTCCGCGTTCACGTCCACGGCGAACTTCCGGCGGAAATACGCCGGATCCACCCGGCCCGTCTTCATTTGCAGCACGAATTCGCGGATCATCCGTTGCCGCGGCGAAACCCGCAGCGCCCGATGAATCGGCAACTTGCCGCCCTCCAGCCGCGCGATGTAGTCTTCCCATCGATCCAAGTTCTGATAGTGAACGCCCGCGAAATGCGAAAACGAGGCCACGCCCATGCCCACCATGTCCGCCCCGTGCCACAGCGCGTCACGATACACGAACCCCGCGTGCCGTTCCGGTTTCACCAGCGTGTACGCACTCGATATGTCGTATCCGTGCGCCTCGAACCGCCGGAACGCGTCGTCCACCCAGCGGCGCTTCGTCGCCCAGTTCGGCAGCGGGGCCTCCACGCAACCAGCCTGACTCGCCCGCGCCACCTCGGTATTGTGCGGCACCTCCATCTGGTAAATGGTGACGCTGTCGGCGTCCAATTCGATCGCCCGATCGACCGTGGCATCCCATTTCGCGTCGTCATCCCCCATCAGCCCCGCGATCAAATCAATGTTGATCTGGTTGAATCCGATCTCCCGCGCCCAATCGTAGGCCCGCACGATTTCCGGCGACCGGTGCGCCCGCCCGTTCAATTCCAGGATCGCGTCGTCGAAATGTTCGATGCCCAAACTCAACCGCGTGACCCCGATTTCCTTGATCGTCTCCAGCTTGCCCTTCTGCAGCGTGCCCGGCTCGCATTCAAACGTCACTTCCCGGGCCGCCTCCCACGACCAGTGCGCGCCGATTCGCCCGACCAGCCGTTTCAACTGCTCCGCGCTCAAAAACGACGGCGTGCCCCCGCCGAAATAGACAAATTCGAACGACCGGCCCGCCACCGCCGGCCGGTGGGCGTACAACGCCACCTCGCGGGCCAGCGCATCAAGATAAACATCCACATCCCGCGCGTTCTTGTCCGTGTAAACCCGGAAATAGCAGAACTTGCACCGCCGCCGGCAGAACGGAATGTGAACATACAACCCCAGCGGCTCGGCCCGACCCTCCGCCCGCGGCCGATTCAACGCATCGAGCGCGGCAGGCGCCTGGTCCGGCGTCCACACCGAAAACGGCGGATAGTTGGCCACGAAATAGCTGCCCACTTCCGTCCGTGCGTCGTCGTTGATGATCAGCGCCGTCTGCATCGCTTCGCCGTTCCGCGTTCCGACCGTCGCGCACACCGTGGCACCTGCGTCCAGCCCGATTCTTCAAATCCGTGGCATGAACTTCCGGCCCATGCTCTTGCAGCCGGGCATGCGTTTCACCCGGCGCCACCCGTTTTCACCACGCCCCGCGAATCCCGACTGCCATTATAGCATTCCGCGTCCCCCAAACCCGTCGAAATGTGTCGCCAGCCACGCGCATTCGAGTCAAATCGCAAGAAACCTGCGTCGGCCATTACATCGCCGCTTCGTACAGCCGGCACAGTTGATCGACCTCCACCGTCCGCGGATTGAACTGCGCCGTCCACTGGCCCGCGGCGTCCGCCGCCAGTTCTGGAATCGCCTCCGCCGGCACGCCGCACTCCCGCAACGTCCGCGGCCCCGCCCCCACGGCCAGAAACTCCTCGACCTGATCCGCCAACGCGCGGCCGTCGTTGCACAGGTCCGCGTACGGATTCGCCCCGCCGTCGCAATTGAAGCGAATCACATGCGGCAGCATCATCCCCACCGCGAAACCATGCGGTACGTTGAACCGCGCCGTCAACGGATTCGAACACGCGTGCGCCGCACCCAACATCGACGCCTCGATGGCCGCACCCGCGACATGCGCCCCCAGCAGCATATCCGCCCGCGCCGCATCGTTGTCCGGATTCCGCACCGCCTCCGCGAAATTCGGCCGCAGAAGCCCCCACGCCTCCCGCGACATCGCCCGCGACACGTCGTTCC
This sequence comes from Phycisphaerales bacterium, assembly GCA_013140575.1. GTDB lineage: Bacteria > Planctomycetota > Phycisphaerae > UBA1845 > UBA1845 > JABFSN01. The sequence continues at coordinate 13,022 of JABFSN010000097.1, forward strand.
GCCGCGTCGTCGCCGCGGTTTCCACCGCATGGGCGAGCGCATCGATCCCCGACGCGGCCGCCACTTTCACCGGCTGGCTTCGCGTCAGATCAGGATCCAGGATCGCCGCCCGCGGCCGCAACCCCCCCTCGTCCGGCAACCGCCGATCGCCGCACGCCATCTTGCGATGCGTCGCCGCGTCGCTGATCAACGCGAACGACTGCGCCTCGCTTCCCGTGCCCGCCGTCGTCGGCACCGCGATCATCGGCAGCAGCGGTTTCGACAGTTTCCCCTCGCCGACATGGTCGGCCATCGCCCCGCCGTTGGTCAGCAGCAGGTTGATCCCCTTCGCACAGTCCATGGCGCTGCCGCCGCCGACCGCGATGATGATATCGATGTACCGCGAACGCGCTACCGCCAATCCGGCCGCGACATGCTCCGTCGTCGGATTCTCCCGTGCCCCGTTGAATACTTCGACTTGAACGCGCGCCTGCCGGATCGAATCCAGCGCCGTCAATGCGTGACCTGCCGCCTCGATCCCCGGGTCCGTCACCACCAGCGCGCTCGACGCCCCCAGCTCCCGCGCCGCCCGCCCCAACCGCGCCACCATGCCCGAACCGAACATCACCCGCACCGGTGAATGCGCCAGCACCTCGGGCAACGCGCGGGCCGTGGTCATGCCGCCGGCTCGATCTGAAACGCCCGCTGCCGATACAGGTGCTCGAACAGATTCCCCTCGTGCGGCTGGTCCCAGCTGATCTGATACGTCGGAATCGCCCCCACGTTCAACCGCTCCACTTTCGCCGACGCCATCAACGACGCCGCGAATGCCTTGTCGCGCGTGATCGCGCTCACCACCAGCGACGGCCCGATCGCATCCGCCATCTCGACCGTCGGACACTCGACGACGCTCGCGTACGGAAACAGGAACTCGTGATTCGCCAGCGGATGTTTCCAATCCTCGCACCACACGATCGTCGGCAACAGATACGCGCATCTTCCCTCGCGGACCAGCCGCGGACCACCGCGCCCGTCGGCGGTCAATTCGATCGCCCCCGGTTCACGCAGCCCCGCGTCGATGACCGCCGAAATCTGTTCCGCGGCCGCTACGTTGCCGAACGCCGCGATCGACGCCTCCGCATCGTCCGCCGGCAACGCCCGCACCGCCCCCAACCGATCGGCCAGTGCCTCCGCAATCGCCCGTCCGTGTTTTGGCGTCCACACCGCCGACGCATTGATGCACGACCGCCCCCCGTTGGCCGCGATCGATCCCACCATCACATCGATGTAGTTCCGCCAGTCGTGGACGCAATCATCGCCCAGCAGCACCTTGCTGTAACCCGGCCCGTGTACTTCCACCCGCGGATCATTCAGCCACGGCCTCACCGTCGGCCCGCCGCCGAACAGCATCGACCGGTCGCAATGCCGCAAAATTTCTCCCGCCCCCGCGTGATCCGTCGGATAAAACCCGAACGCCTCCCGCGGCACCCCGGCCGCCGCCAGCGATTCGATGATCCGATACGGCGTCCACGGCTCTTCGCGCCCCGGCTTCAAGACAACAGGCACCTTCAATGCCACCGCCGGCGCCCACAACGAATGCACCCCCGGCGAATTGCTCGGCAGGACCGCCCCGAAAACCCGCCCCACTCGGTGATAGCTCAACCAGCCTCCGCCATGATGCCCGTAGCCGCGATCCAGAATCGACAGATCGAATCCCCGCGTCAGCCCGCCGATCACCGCCCCGATGTCGCTCAACACTCTCTGAATCTTTTTCGCGTTCGCCCGGCAGTAACTGATCGGCATTCCCGTGGTGGCCGACAGGCACGTCACGTACTCGTCAAACGTCTGCCGCCCATCCCCCAGCGGCAGCGCGCCGGTCATGAACAGTTCCGCCGCCTTGCGGCACATGTCCATCAATTCCGCGACGGTAAACCGCTCCAGAATGGCGTCGTCCATCCTGGCGATGTCCCGTGCCACCAGCCCGCTGTTGGCCTGACTGACCGTGGCTACAGTCGCCCCGGTCGCATGATGCACCAGCTCGAACGTCTCCACGCTCTCATACGCCCGCCCATGCCTCAGAATAGGAATATGCAGCACAGTTGTTCGCCCCCCGAATTCACCGCGCGTGCCCGCTCTCTCGCCGCCTCAATTCCATCAATAGCACCTCCGAACACATACCCGTCACTCACTTCTAAATTCCCGAATCTGTGCAAATCTGTGTACTCTGTGGATCCTCTTCCACCTCCGGGGTCTCAACGTCTCAACAACTTCGCGTTTCCCCTTCGTCCCTCCATCCCTCCGTCCCTTTGTCCCTCCGTCCCTTCCCCCTCAATAAACCCCCTCAATAACCGGCGTCGCAAAACCCGAAAACGGTCGCACGTCGCCCACGCCATCCCACGGGTACGCTTCGCACGGCGGCCGGCGGATGCCCTCATCGCGCTCCAGAAATCCCGGAACGAAAAACTCCCTGGTCAACGTCGTCAGCCGCACACGTCCCAATTCGCCGTATTTCACCACCCGATCCGGCTCCTTCGGATCCACCACCTCGAGCATCGCCCGCGGGCTCGGCGGATGATAGATAATGCTGTAATGGTCCGCGGGATCAAACGGCTTATGGCAGGCCAATCCCATCAGCGTATTGCCATACGTCGGCACGAACTCAATCGCCCCCTCCAATAGCTCTTCCCGTGCAAACCGATGGAATTGCGCCGTCAATTGCGTCCCGCCGCAGAACACCCCCGTTATCCCCGCCCGCACTAGCGAAATCCGCTCGCACAGCGCCTCCAGCAATTTCGGCGTCGTGAACAGACACCGGATGTTCTCGTGCGCCCGCAGAACGGTCAGCCCCTGATGGATGACATGGTCTTTGTATTCATGCATCAATTCCGGCCGGCCGCTCTTGATTAGCTTCACCACCCAGCGCGGGTCCATGTCCACGCAAAAACAGATGCCGCCGCGGTGCTGACACAGATGCTCGACCGCCAACCGCAGACGCCGCGGACCGCTCGGCCCCAGCATCAGCCAGTCCGACCCCTTCGGAAATGCGCCGTCCGGCAGCGTCTCACTGAATAGCTCGTAATCAGTGCGAAAATCCTCGATGTTAATCCGCGACTTCGGAACACCCGTGCTTCCTCCCGTCTCGAACACGTACACCGGGCGGCCAGCATAGGCCTTCGGCACCCATCGCCGCACCGGCCCCCCGCGCAGCCATTCATCTTCAAACGGCTCGAACCGCCTCAGATCGGCATATCCCTGAATCGCTGTCCGGGGTTCCCAATCCTGTTTCTTCGCATAGTCCAGCCAGAACGGGCACCCCGTCTTCGGATCGAAATGCCACGCCACGATCTCCCGCGCCTGCGCGTCCAGACGCGCCCGCGCCTCCTCCACCCGCGCCGCCAACCCGCCGCCCGCGTTCATTGCCTCAATCGCCCGCACGTCACCGACCAACACCCTTTCTGACCTTCACACTTTTCACACCCTCAACACTTCTTACATGATTCAAAACTCCTCGACGCCAACCTCCGCGTCCTTTGCGCGCTTGCGTGTTACCATTCCCTATTTCCGCGCCGGCTTGTCGGCACTCCCTTCTCTGTGCCCCTCTGTGTTCTCTGTGGACCCATTCCCTCCTCAATCTGCGACAATCTGCGCAATCTGCGGATACTCTTCTCACGGCCTGATTACTGCCCTTTGATCGCAAACAGCGTCCGGCGATTCACCACGTACAACACCCCGTTCGATGCCACAGGCGTCGTATACACCGACGTCCCCATGTCGTTCGTCGCCAGCACCTTCTTTTCCCGCCCATGCTGGAACACGATCACTTCCCCATCTTCCGTCCCCAGATACACTTTTCCATCCACCACGTACGGCGAACCCCAGATCGCCGACAGCGTGTCATGCTTCCATATCACCGAACCTGACTTGGCGTCAATGCAATTCAAGAACCCACTCAAGTCCGACGCGTACACCAGCCCGTCCGCCACCGCCACGGTCGACAAGGATCGGTGATAATCCTCGCCCCCCAGATGCCAAATCTTCCCCGTCTCCGTCACGTCGCCCGTTTTCGTCGCGTCGATCGCATACAGATGCCCCGGACCCTCTCCGTGCTCCGGATCCTGCCCCACGCATAAATAGACGACATTGTCGGCCACCACCGGCGTCGCGATGATATAACTCCGCGTGCCCCTGCCGCCCAGCACGTACTTGGCGTCCTTCGGATTTAGGTCGAATTTCCAGATCAACTCGCCCGTCTTCGGCTCCAGCGAATAACACCACCCGTTACCGCCCGCGAAAACCACCTGCGGCTTGCCGTTGATCACCGCATACGCCGGTGACGACCACTGTCCGTGCAACGCCTTGTCGCCCACATACGTCTTCGCCCACACCACTTCGCCCGTGTTCTTGTCCGCCGCCACAAAATCCGCCGCGTCCGGAACCGGAACGTCCAGATGCCCCTCGTCCACCCCGTTCGACGTCATCGCAAAAACCAAATTGTCCGCCCCCACCGGCGACGCCGTTGATAGGTTGTGCGGAAACACCGCGAATTCCTCGATCATGTCCAATACCCAGATGAAATCCCCGTCTTCCTTCTCGTGGTATTGCTCTTCCTTGAACGCACCGTCGTTCGTCCCGTCCAGAAACCCCTTTACGTCCGCGCACACCAGCTCGCACCGGTTGCTGACGTAATACATCCGGTCTCCCTCCACCCACGGCGTCGAACAGATGCCCTGCTCCGGCCAGTCATTCACCCGCCCCGTCGGCAGTTTGTCATGCGTGATCTGCCACAAAAACTTCCCGCTCTTCTCCTCAAAACACATGATCACGCCTTTGTCGCCCTTGATCTCCGGCCGGCGGTCCCCATGATTATTCGTTCCCACGAACACCCGCCCATTGACCACAACCGCATTGCCGTACGCCTGCGACCCCAACTCCGCCTTCCACAGAATGTTCTTGCCCGTCGCAACGTCCCATTCCGCGGGAATCCCCGTCTCCCCCGAAACCTGGTTGCGGTCCGGCGACCCGCCCCACATGGGCCAGTCGCCCTTCTTGTCCTTGTACGACGATTCCGCCGCGGCCACGCCCGCAACACACAGGACCGACGCCATTCCGATTAACCTGTAATACATAGGCTTTTCGCTATTCCTCTTTCCACACTCGGAAATTATCAAAAAACGATTCCGGCCCGTCGCTCTTGGGCGTCGTATTCGTCGAATACGCGTACAACCCCGCCGCCCCCTCCCGATTCGGGCACGGATCCACCACGTCCACCATCCACTCCGCCGGCTCCTCCGAATCCCTCGGCCACGCCTTCGCCCGAACCCGCGCCTTGTCCCCCTCCAGCTTCCCCTCCACCTTGGCCCGATACCACGTCTCCGTCTTCCATTCCATCGGAATCGCATGCCGAAACCGCGGAATCGACGCCCACGACTCCACCTGCAACTCGTTCTGCCCCGTCAACAACATCGTGTACCGGCTGTTCATCAGCCCCATGTCCGACTTGAACCGCTTCTTCGGCAGGCTCATCATGTCCGCCTGCACCACGTATCCCCCCTCGATCACCGGCGTCGCGAACGCCATCAGCCTCATCACCGGCGGCGTCGGCCGCTCCTTCGGCGCCAACTTCCTCAACACCTTGCTTCCATCGCGCTCCTCGATCCGCGTCTTCGCCCCAACGCCCAACCAGCCCGGCGGTACGCCCCCGGCCTCGATCGCCTCGAAATCTTCGCTGATCGGCAATTTCGGAACCACCCGAATCCGCGCCGACCCCTCGATTCCCTCCCCCGACACCTTCACCTGCCCCGCGCTGAACGCGTTGTCCTTCCCAACCTCCAACACGCCATGTTCGTTGATCGTTCCTTTCACCCCCGCCGACGACCACGTCGGCTCCCGCAACGACCGGAACTTCATCCCCGTCGGACCCGTCACCAACGCATGAAACGTCACCGACTCCCCGGGTGCCGTCGTCACCTCCGCCGGTTCAATATGGCAATGCCGTTCACCGCCTTCACCGCTTCCCCCTGTCTCTTCCGCCGCCGCGGGCATTTCCCCCGATTCCACCATCTTGCTCGGGTCGCCCAGGCAGTACGTTCCGTACCGCGTCATGAAATACACCCGCCCCGACGCCACCGCCGGCGATCCGTAAATCTCGTCCACCGCGTCGTCGTCACGTTTGAATTCCTGCCGGTGCAGCGACACGCACCGCTCCCCCTCGTCTTTCAATATATGGAATATGCCCGTCTGCTCCCCGACGTAGATGATCCCGTTCGCCGTCACC
>JABFSN010000168.1 GCA_013140575.1 Phycisphaerales bacterium
CACCTGCTGAACGACTTCCGGGTTCGGGGGATACGCAAGGTACGATGCATGGCGCTGTGGTCGCGTGGCGCTGTGGTCGGCGTTGGCGTACAACCTGATGCACTTCGCCGCGGTTCTGCCGAGTTGACGGGGGGCGAAGGTCGAGCGGCGGGTGGAGGAACGGAATCCGACCCGCGGAAAACCCATCGCGGCTTCGCGGAAGTCGCCGCGAACGTTGAATTGGCGACCGACGGTGTCGTCCCATTTCAGCCCGAGCGAGCCGGGCGTATGAAATTCGGCTTCGGTTCGACGCGGAGCGCCACGCGGCGTACGACGAGGTCCGCACTCTTCTACGGCGGGCTTGCCGAACTCCGTGGCGAGGGATTTCTTCGTCCCGAAGAGGCGGCGGACTGTAGCCACGGGTGGAGCGGCGCGCCCGCGAAGCGGGCCGACGCGGAACCCGTGGAAGGGGTGTTCCTTTCGCGGACCCGCCCCGGATGGGGCGGAGGAATCGCCGGGGCGCGCGGCGGATCAATCAAACACGTACTTCTCCTCGAACTCGACCGCGTGCGCACGGAGCAGCCGCAACAGTTCGGACGTGAAGTCCTCTTTCTTGTGATGCTCGGCCTGGGCCGCGATGTACTTTTTGACGGCCCCCTCCTGTGACTTGCTGACCGAGAAAGCGCTGTATCCCTCCTGCCATGCGAACGCGCCGAGCGTCGGAAACGTGTCATGCACCCACTTCGAGGAACGCGCTTTCACCGTGCGCATCAGGTCCGACACCGACCCGTCCGGCCGCCACCGCAAGTAGAGGTGGACGTGATCCGGCATGCCGCCGACGTCGTAGACCACGCCCTTCGCGGCCCGAACGATGCCGCTCATGTACGGATACAGACGCTCGGCAACGTCGGACGTAAGCCACGGCTCGCGGTGCTTGGTCGAAAAGACAACGTGAAGGAGAATCTGGGCGTAGGTGCCGGACATCGCTGTCCTTTCGTCGGCTTGGGAGACTCCCTCGCCCCGCCGAGCTTGGGAATTTATCAAAACGCGCTATCATGGATGGTCGTGTTTGGGTGTCAGCCCCTACCTCCCGACACCCAAACATGGCATTCGATGAAGGTGCCGATCAAAAAATTCCCAAGCTCGAAGGGGCGAAAACCGGTACCCGGGCGCGTCAGCCCCTTGGAACCCCCAAACCCGTGTGCCCGAAGCCGCGACCGGGCAAGGCTCCATAACTCTACACCCGCGAGAACATGCTTCTCGGAAAGCCCGCTCGACCGCGCATCCCCGCCGCCATGCCCAGAACGTGTGATAGAACCGGACCAGTCATTTCGAAACTTGCCAAGCCTTGATGCGAGCCTCCGAGCGGCAGGGTAATTTGTCGTCGGGACCAAGTAACATGCCGCCCCGGATTGGACGGGGTTCCCAGCTGATGCCGTCGCGATATAATCGACCCTCGCCTGGCGTGAGGCGCTCACGTTCGAAGGAGCGGCACGAGTGGACCTGATAGTCGAAAACGTCCGGTGCTTTGCGGGTCGGCATGTAGCGCCCCTCGCACCCGTGACCGTACTTGTGGGCGAGAACAGTTCAGGGAAGTCAACTCTCCTCGCAATGGCTCGGATCGCGTGGGATGCGATGAGTCAATTGGAGGTTCTCGACTTCAACGAAGAACCATTCCGATTGGGGGCATTTGATGACCTTGCCACTACCACTGAGGCGGGCAAATCGCCGACTTTCGCAGTAGGGTATCGCTACCCTCCACGAACCGCAGACAACCGAGGTCTGGCGGTTGCATTGAATGACGACGTTGAGGTTCGGATTGTTTTTTGGGGTAAAGACACGCAGCCGGCCGTCAAGGAATGGGTTGTTCGAAGCGGGAGCTATGAGGTTGCGCATAGGCCGGGCGCGTCGGGAGATGGGAAGGAGCCGGTCCTCACGATCAATGCGCCCCTTACAAACCTTTCGTTCACCGCCCGCGACCTGCCCATGGCCCCGTCCATCATGGCGATTTGCCGCAATTGGCACTATTTCAGAATGCGCATGACACACGAAGCCGCAAATCTATTTGGAAAGCAGGAGGGCAAGCCTGCGGCCAAGGAGGATCTTGACGTCCTTGACTTGGTGCTGTCGAGCGTGGACCTGGCCCTCCGACTTGGTCGACCGTATGCGAGTGCGCCGATTCGTACGAAGCCGACACGAACGTACGATCCGTTGACCGACAAACCTTCGCCTGAGGGTGACCACGTACCGATGATGCTTGCCAAGCTCATGGTCTCGGCGCCGAACGCCCCGCAACGGAAGTCTCTTTTCGAGGGACTGCTGGCGTTCGGCGCTGCCGCCGGCCTCTTCAAGTCTATTGATGTTAAGCGGATGGGGGGGAACGAGGCCAATCTCCCGTTCCAGATCCGAGTTGGCATGGGCGATGGCCCGCAGTTCAACCTGGTCGATGTTGGCTACGGAGTAAGTCAAGTGCTTCCGATTTTGGTTGATGCGATCATCAACAAGAAGCGAATGCTGCTTTTGCAACAGCCGGAGGTACACCTGCATCCCAAGGCGCAAGCTGAGCTTGGCTCGTTTCTTGCCAGGCTTGCGGGCGATCACCGCGCCGCGCCAATCCTGATCGAAACGCACAGTGATTATCTCCTTGATCGGATTCGGATGGACGTTCGGGACAAAAAGGGCATTGCGGGGAAAGACGTAATCGTACTGTACTTTGGCAGGGATTCAAACGGCACATCAATCACGCCCATTCGTATCGACGATAACGGCAATCTTGTGGACGCGCCGAGCGGTTACAGGGATTTTTTCCTTGACGAGGAACGTCGCTTTCTGCAGGGCTGAGCCGATGTGTGTGATTATCGACGCCTGTGTACGAGACAGGGTGTTTTCGTCCCCACCACATCCGGACGCAGTTCCGGTACGTGAGTGGATTGAGAGAAGAGGCGGTCGCGTTGCCTATGGCGGCAAGATCCTCTGCGATGAATTGTTCCAGAGCGAGAGGGCGCGACGTCAGATTCGAGTGTGGAAGCAAGCAGGACTTGCGTCAGAGTTCCCCCAAATCGCCATAGATGCCGAGACCGCCCGCGTGAGAGCTGGTGGCGTTGTGCGGTCCAACGACTCTCACGTCGTGGCGTTGGCGCGGGTTAGCGGAGCCCGAACGCTGTATTCAACGGATGTGAACCTGCACATCGACTTCAAGAACACGCAGCTCGTGGCCGATCCGGGCGGAAAGATTTACCAGGGCGCGCACCACAGGAATCTATTGGAGCACACGTCAAGTTGCAGAGTTGGTCGATCGCGATTGACCCAGGACCTCTGGACACCGCGCGACCCACTTTGACGCAGTCGGAAAAGTGAAAACGCTTCAACTTGGCAATGTCGCTGAGCCCGCGCCAATGTGGCAGAATTCATAGAAGCGGGTCGTCCGCGCGAAATGAAATGTTCCCCCGGCGTGCGCGACCGGTTTCCGCTCTGCGCCCTCCGCGTCTCCGCGGTGAATTATCCCGCCGGGGGAAGCGGGTCAGATTTCGCCGGAACGGTCTATTCCCGGCCGGTGTTGCGGTACCAGATGATGGCGTCGTTGGATAGACCCGAAATGCCGCGGCGGTCGAGCGTGGACAGAATGTCCATCAGACCGTCGCCGTCCAGGTCGACCACCTTCACCGCGTTGATAAACGTGGCGTTCTCCGTGATTTCCGATCGGTCGACGTTGGGGTCGGTGACGGCGGGCAGGTCCGCGGTCGGCGGGTTGTCGTCGATGAGCAGGTTTTCCTCCCACTGATCGTACACCGTGCTGCCGCCGAACGTATCGAACCACAGCAACGCCCCCTGGGCGCTGGCCGCGATCTCCAATTGGCCGTCCTGATCGATATCCCCCAGGCTGATGGCTTCGGGCGTACGGGTAATGAACTCGGCGACGGTGAACGCCTGCCAGGGCACGAACCGCACCGGCGCGGTCGTGGGGCGTTCCGGTCCCTTGAACCACATGATCAGGCGGCCGGCCGACGAACGCATGACCACGTCGACGATGTCGTCGCCGTCCATGTCGCCCACATCGACGATATCCGAACCCGGCGCGATCACGGCGATGCTCCCCCTTTTCCACGTGCCGTCAGTCAGATGAAAAGCATCGGGCACGTCGATCCGCGGGTTCCGCATCCACCGCACGCTCGACGTGCGCGCGCTCGGATAGGTCGCGATGATGTCCAGATCGCCGTCGCGGTCGACGTCGGCCGTGACCACCGACTTGATCGGCGGCGCGTCCACTTCGACCGTGAACGGGGCCCACGCGCTCTCCTGCCGGGCGGTCCCCGTTCCGGGGTTGGTGTAGAACTCGATGCGGTTGCCGGCGCCTTCACACTCGGCCGCGTTCCACGCCACCACGATGTCCGGTCCGTTGGCCCCGTCCATATCCGCGATGGCCATGCTGGTGAATCCGCCCGCCTCGGGCATGCGCGCGTCCGCCGGCGACGCGCCTGCGGTCACCGATTGGGACAACTGCACGTCCGTCCAGGTGAACGAGTTGTTCGACGTCGCCGGATCGTCCGGTCCGTAATAGATAATGATCGCCCCCGCGGGCGTGTCCTCAGCGTCGGAAAACACACCCGTCTGCCGGCAGCGCGCGAACACCCCCATGTCCTTTACCAGGACCACCACGTCGTTCCGGCCGTCCTGATCCATGTCCGCCACGGCGACGCCCGCGACGATCGAAATCGGAAAATCGCCGGCCAGGCTGATGGTCTCGAACGTGATCACGCCCTCGTCGTCCACCCGCTGAAAATGCAGTTGAATGGGTTTCGATTCGTTCCACGCGCTGGCCACGTCCATCCGTCCGTCGCCGTTCAAATCGCCCGTGGCCACGAATTGCGGACCGGCCGAATCCTCGCTCTGCGGATCGAGCTGCACGGGCGTGAACCGGCGGGCGTTGACCGCGCCCTCCTCCAGAAACAGGTTAGTCAGCCGGTCCGGCACGAGCGGCACGATCAGCCCGCACCCGGCCACGGTGGCCAGACCCGCGGCGACCACGATCCGACGTTGCGCGATCACACGTCCGTTCATCTTCCGCTCCTTGGAAACGGTCACGGCGGTTGCTTGCAGCCCGGAATCAGCGGGACGTCCAGTCCCACGTCCCCGGGCAGCAGGACATTGCGGAACCACACCACCACGTCATTGCTCAAGCCGCTTTGCGACTGCCGGTCGATGGTGGCGATGATGTCCGTCGCCCCGTCGCAGTCGATGTCGAACACCAACAGTTCATTAATAAACGCCGGCCCCTGCGATGCGAACAACGAATTGTCCAGTTGCGCATCGTCCACGATCAGATTCGCCGACCATAGGTCGTAGACGGACGGGGCAGTGCTCGAATCCAGCCAGAACACCGACCCGTCCGCGCCCAGCAGCACCTCCGGTCGCCCGTCGAAATTGATGTCGCCGAGCGAAATGCCCAGCGGGGACCGATCGCCCAAATCCAACAGCGTGTACACCGTCCAGGGGATGTCCTCCCGCGGCGGAACCGTCACCGACACGTTCAGATCGTCGTCCGGACCCGGGTGCCGGAACCACTGCACCACCTTGCCGTTGTTCGACCGCACCACGATGTCCACGAGACCGTCGCCGTCAACGTCGCCCGGCGTGATTTGATCCGCTCCGCCGTCGATCTGCCCGATCGGCCGGCGGGCGTCGAACGCTCCGCCGCCCAAACTCCGTCGCCAGGATATGTTGGCGCTCACCGTACCGGGTCGGGTCATGACCACGTCCAGTCGGCCGTCGATGTCGACATCCACCAGCCGCAGCGCCTTCAATGGTTGAGCGCCGCGGTCCACCAAAATTTGCGTCCAGGCGGCGTCGTTCCGCGCCCCCGCCCCACCCGGGTTGGGGTATAGTTCCACGTCGTTTTGATTGTCCGAATGGCAGGGTTCGTCCGGCCGGTTGCTGGTGATCACGATGTCCGGGTTGCCATCACCGGTGACGTCGCCCACGTCGATGGCCGTCATGCCGCCGTTTTCGGGAACGTCGAGCGCCCGGCCACCCTCGTCCACCGGCCGCCCCGGGGGGATTCCCCCCGGCGGATCGGGATTCAATTCCAGCGACGCCGTAATCAGCGTTTCGGTCCACTCCGCGCCGTTTTCAATCGTCGTTGCATTCCCCGGCGAGAATAGAATGGCGGCCACGCCGGTAAAGCCGTCGTCCAGCTCCTCGCCGTTCAGCGGGCAGATCGGAATGTACCCTTGGTGCTTGACTAGGACGACGATGTCCAGCCAGTCGTCGTTGTCCATATCCACGAGCTTGACGCCCGCGGTGATGGCAATCGGCGACGTACCGGCGATTTGGGTGCTGCTGAAGAAAACCACGTCATTACCGTCGCGGCGTTGCAGGTGAATCTGCACCACCTGCGATTGATTCCACGCGGACGCGAGGTCGGGTAACCCGTCGTTGTCAATATCGCCCACGACTATAAATTTTGGACCCGCACTGTCTTCGCTTGCTGGGTCGATGGAACGCGCCAGGAAAAAGCTCTCGGTTGAAGTTTCGTCTTCGACTTCCGGCACCAGCGGCGGCAGCAGCCCGGCGTCTTCGTGTTCGGTGAACGTGCCGCCCCCCTCGACGAATCCGCGATCCAGACCTTCGTCTCGCGAACCTTCGAACGTGATGACCGGCCCGCATCCCCACCACAGGACGGCGATGCCGGTTACCAACGCCAGCGATTTCAGAAACTTCGACGCCATGGGTGTTGTCTCCCCATCGTCCACCGCGGATCGCGTCGTGCGCTCCGCTCCCAAGGTTTATCGGCAATCGCCGCGCGCGGGCTGGACGCCCGACCGCGGCACTCCCCCCGTGCGGACGCACGACGCATCCGCGGTACACGAAATCCCGTCCCCCGTTGCGGACGCCGAACGGCATCGGGCCGCGCCCCGACCTATGCCGCTGCGTTGAATCACCCGTTACTGTTGTGCGGTGCCGATCAAAACGTCGATTAGCGAAAACAGGGTGATCAGCACGGTTACAAATAAGGCGAACAGACCATTGATCATCCGCGACTCCATTATCCGGACGCAAGCCCGTCGGCGCGCGTCGCGACGTCGGGCATCTGCTCCGTCATAGGCCTTCCGTCCCAATCCAAACTACGATACTTAATCCCGGACGGCGGCCGCGCCAAATGTCGAATCGCGGATTCGCGGTCGCCGGTCGCGGCCATCGTAACTCCGGTGTTTTCACGATCGCCCGATATCGGGTGGGCAGGCGTGAACGGCGCGCGACCCATCGGGGTTATCGTCCGGACGGTGGCTCTTGATCAAGTGGGACATGCCCGAAATGGGTGTTGTGTCATACTAAATATGAGCTTAGAATCATCCGTTGCGTCATTCCACGAACCGTGTGAACACCATGTTTGTTGATTCCGCGGCCGGCCGGGACGCGATCTTGGCGTTGGATGACCCGCTGTTGCTCGCGCAGTGCGACGTACACACCTATCGATCCAGCGGTCCGGGCGGGCAAAAAAAGAATAAAACCGACTCGGCCGTCCGGCTGAAACACCGTCCCACCGACGTGAGCGCGGTGGCCACGGAAAGCCGATCGCAACATGAAAACCGCGCCCGGGCGTTGCGCCGCCTGCGGTTGGCGATCGCGCTGCACGTGCGCCGGCCGATTGACGTTACCACCTACCGCCGCGGCGCGACGCTGGCGGAATGCGTTCGCGACGCACATATTCACGTCGGCCGCAAGGACGGGCGATTCAACCCGGTGGCGGCCGAGGTGCTCGACGTGCTGGCGGCGTGCGGGGTGCGGGTCTCGACGGCGGCGTCGGCGATGGGGCTGACGACGGCCGGGCTGGTGGCGTTCCTGCAAACCGAACCGCAATTATGGCGGCGGGTGAACGAAATGCGCACCGCGGCCGGTTTGACGCAGTTGCGAACCTGATGCGTCGACGGGGGAGCGCCCTGGGTGGCAGGAAACCATGCCGGCGGGTGAACACAAGCGACAGCAGGTCTCGACGGTCTCGTGCGCGGTAGTGACGGTCAGTGACACGCGCACGGAGGCGGACGACGCGAGCGGGGCGCTCATCCGCGAATTGTTGACCGAGGCCGGCCATCGCGTTCGTCTTTCCGTCATCGTGCGCGACGACCCGGAACGAATTCGCGAGGTATTGACCGGCGTGCGCGACGATCCGTCGTGCGAGGCCGTGCTGATGACCGGCGGCACCGGGTTAGCGCCGCGGGACGTGACCCACGAAGTTGTGTCGGGATTGCTGGACAAGCGATTGGATGGTTTCGGCGAGTTGTTTCGCGGGTTCAGCTTCGCCGAAATCGGGCCGGCGGCGATGTTGTCCCGCGCCGTGGCGGGGGTGATGGGATCGACGGTGGTTTTCGCCATGCCGGGATCGACCGCCGCGGTACGACTGGCCATGGAACGGCTGGTCCTGCCCGAATTGCCGCATGTTGTTTACCTGTTGTCCGGCAAGCAATGACAGCCCGGTGACGTCGTCGAACCGACGTCGCACCGTTTCAGTCCGCCGTTGATTCAGGTCGATATCCGCGATTGATGAACACGGACGACGCAACGATCGATCAGCCGGACGAAACCAACGGTGTCGATGCCGCGGCGAGACGCGGGCCGCGACCGTGGCTGGGCGTCCGTTTCGATTGCTGCAACGTCTACATCCGCGTCTACCGGAACCGCGACGGCACCGCGTACGCCGGTCGGTGCCCCTCCTGCGGCCGGGCGATTCACGTTCCCGTCGGTCCCGACGGCTGCAGCTCCCGTTTTTTCATCGCGTCGTGATCTGGCCTCCGCCCCTTCGTTCTGGTACGATGGCCGCGCAGGGGTTTGGGTGACGCGGAGTTCCGGGTTTCATCGAATGTGATCGGGTGCGGCGACCTGACGAGGCCGGTATCAGGGGGATATGACGATGCGCTTATCAATCGCGAAGTGGAATGTGAAAACGGCGGCGGGGTTGGCGGCGATGGTCGCGGCGGTGTGGTGCGCGTCGCACGGGCACGCGGAGACGTGCACGCCGGGCGGGCTGCCCGACATGGTGGAGCCGGCGACGATCGCGGGGGTGGATTGGAACGTCCTGTACACCAACGATTCGTTTCTGGATTGCAGCGAGGCGGGCGATTATTTCTCGACCGCCTGGGCGGACAAGATCGGGGGGATCATCACGGGGGCGGCCGACCGGCAGACCAACGACTGGAATTTCGACTCGCCGTGGTTCACCGGTCTGCCGGATGTCGATCTGGTCGTCTTCGATTCATTCGACACCGGGACCAACAACACAACTTGTGTAACGCTGGACGCGCCCAAGATGCGCTGCGCGTCGGACCGCTCGCTGCGCTGGGTCATTTCGCACGAGATGTTCCACGGCATTCAGCGGCGTTATGAAGTCAACGGCGGGCTGGACGGTGGCCTCGGTTTCGGCTCGTGGTACACCGAGGGCACGGCCCGCTGCCTCGATGACCGTTACGACAACGAACTGGACGGCAACGGCCCGTACATTACGGATTCCAACCGGTTGATGGGGTCGGACGACGCCGATCTGGGCCCCTATCGCGACCTGTCGCTGACGCAGTTGTCGTATCGCGGCTGCCTGTTCTGGGGCTACTGCTGTGAACAACTCGGGTCGGTGAACGTCGAGCCGGACAGCGGAATCGATTTCATTCGCACGCTGTGGGAAAACACCGAGGCCGACCTTATTGACTCGGGCAGCAAGGACGCGATCGGTTCCATGCGGCGCACGGTCGAGGAGGAAAGCGGGCGTCCGCTGGACACGTTCTTCCAAGATTACACCATCTGCCTGTACGCGCGGGAATTCGACGCCACGGCGCTGCCCAATCCGTCACGGTACGCGTTCGTTGATGAAAACGCGGGGAACGCGGGGGACGGTCCGTTGGACAACATGGTGCGGAGCTTCACGCACGACGGCAACCTGATGATTCCGCAGTCGGTATTGGGGGCGACGGTGAAATCGTACGGGCAGCGGATCGGGGAGGTGACGTTCGCTGGTCCGCCGATCACGGGCGTGCCCTGTCGCGTCGTCGGCGTGCGAGGCACGTCGGATCAGGACATGGGCTGGTCGGTGGTGGCGGTGAAGAACGACGACGGCGCTGCGCCCGAGGAGGCGATTTCGCTTTCCAAGCAGCAGGGCAAGGAATACGCACGGGCGTTTCTGCTGAACCCGTTCAGCCCGCTGACCCGGCTGGGGCTGATCTTCACCGGCTTCGGTGAAGACGCCTCGTTCAATTACACGGTGGACACGGGACCGGCGACCATCAGCATCATCCGCCCGACGTTCACGCGGCCGGCGTATCCCGGTCCGGCGAACAATCCCGGGCGGATGCTGGTGCGGGTGTACGTAGACGGTCCGGACAATTTGAAACCGTCGGACGTGGTCGGTCAGGTGTCCATACTGGGTTTACGCAAGGAGGATTTCAGCGTCACCATCGGCGCGGCCAATGCCCCCATCGTGACGGCGGGCTACGTGGGTGGCGAATACTGGCTGGTGGTGGACGCGCCGAATCAGGCGGCGGACGGATTGTACGACGTGACGGTGCGGCTGTGCCCGGACGCGCCCAACGGTCCGTCGGACAGCGAGGACAACGCCGTGGTGTACGCCGACATCACGTTGAATCACGTGCTGGTGATCGACCGTTCGGGCAGCATGGGGGAGCCGGAAGACGGTCCGATCAACAAACTTGACGCGGCCAAGAACGCGGCGTCGCTGTATGTCGACGCGGTGAAGGACAGCGATCGCATCGCGGTGGTACGTTTCAGCGGAAACGACATGGAATGCGACGACGACGCCAACACGTCGGTGGGACTGGGGTTGGCCAACGCGGGTCAGCGAACCAACGCCCGGAACGCGGTCACGGGTCTGACGCCCAGCGGCTGGACGTCGATCGGCGACGGGTTGTGGAAGGCGCAGGATGTGCTCGACGGGTTCGGGCTGACGGACATGGACGTGAAGCAGATCGTGCTGTTGTCGGACGGCGAGGAGAACGAGGCCCGGTTCTGGGCCAAGACCGGTGCGGTCAATTGCGGCGCGGGAAACACGCTGGACGACCGCGTGGACAACCGCATCGTGCCGACCGACACCGTGGTGAACAGCATCGCGTTCGGTCCGGAATCGAACCAGGCGCTGATGCAGGACATCGCCACGCAGACGCAAGGTGACTATTCGTACATCGAGGTGACTGACGCCGGGGCGATCGAGCCGGGAACCTCGGGCGGCGGCGCGCTTTCCATGATCAGCGAATTGGCCGACGACTACATGAAGAAGCTCCAGAAGGCGGGCGGACTGGAACGGATATTCTTCGAATCCGGGATGGCCGACGGCGGCGTGGGCACGACCGTCATTATTCCCGTGGAGGAAGGCGGCGTGGACGAGGCGGAGTTTTTCGTCAATTGGCCGGTGTCGGCGGGCGCGGTCACGGTGGAGCTGCGCAATCCGGGCGGCGTGCTGGTCACGGCCGCGCAGGCGACCATCTACTCGACGCCCACGCACACGGTGTTCCACATGAACGCGGTGCTGGGCACGGGATCGTGGCGCGTGGACATCAAGCCGGCCAACGATTCGGAGTTCATCGTCGGTCTGCTCGGGAAGCAGAAGGACGGTCCGGCGCTCGTGGCCGACGTGGTGCAAGTGCAGACCGGCGGACTGCAGGGCATCCCGAATTTTGGCAAGTTTGAGCGTGGCGTGCCGGTGGTGATCATTGCCGTGCTGACCACGAACCGCGGCGGCATCGCGGGCGCCAATGTTGAGGCCACCGTGCGCCGACCCGACGGTACGCAGGCGTGCGGCGTGCTGGTCCTGCGGGACGACGGCACGCAAGGCGACGGCGAGGCGGACGACGGCATCTACGCGGCCGTTTTCACGGACACGGGTCAGGCCGGGTCGGATCGGGGCGTGATCAACGACGACCCGGGGAACACCAGCCCGGGCGGAACGGTGGGCACCTATCGCGTCGATATCATCGCCGATGGAAGTACGAGCCAGGGGGACACGTTCGGCCGATCGGCCAGGGCCTATTTTCATATTTACGAGACGCCGCGCAACGACGAGGACGAGGACGGTCTGCCGGATACGTGGGAGAAGTATTACGGCACGAATCTGACGGTGAACGACGCGTCGAAGGACCCGGACGACGACGGTCTGAAGCACATCGAGGAATTCAAGCACGGCACCGATCCGTTCGATCAGGACACGGACGACGGTGGAGAATCGGACGGGTCGGAAGTGATGGGCGGGCGGTGTCCGCTTGATCCGGGCGACGATCTGCTGCCCTGTCCGGAGGATGTGGGCGTCATCGCCGACACCGGCGATCTGGACGAGGGTGTGCTGATCCCGCTGGCCAACCTGCTGTACTTCCCGGTGCATCCGTCGTACGAGTTCATGCGCATCTTCCGGTCCGATCAAAACAGTCCGGCGAATTTCGTCATGGTCGCGCAGTTGCCCATCAACGGGCCGCAGGACGGCACGCACTACGACATGAACCTGATCGACGGCCGAACCTATTTCTACAAGTTCCAGGCCGTGGGCATTAAGGGCGCGACCAGTTGCAAATCGAACATCGTCCGCGCGAAAGCCTATGCCCATCCGGTGGCGCCCGCGGGCTGGCTGCAGCTCAACAGCGGGGCCGAGCGTACCGACCGGGCGGCCGCGCTCGTAGCGCTGAATCTGGCGACGGGGGCGGGATGGTATCGGATCAAGAATGGGCCGTTTCTGGCGGTCGACCCGTTCCTACCCGTGCCGGAATCGCCGTATTTGAACTGGAATCTCGCGCTGCCGCCGCCGGGCGGACTGGCCCGGGTGTTCGTGCAGTATAAGGACACGGCGACGGGCCGAACGTCGGAAGTGTTTGAAGAGACGATTGTCTACGATCCCAACGGTAATTTCGACGGTGCGGGGTTGCCCAATTTCCTCGATGCGGATGACGACAACGACGGCGTGTCGGATTCGGACGAGATCTTCATTTACCACACGGACGCCTACAAGGTGGACACCGACGAGGACGGCCGGTCGGACGGGTTCGAGGCCAACAACGGCTGTCTGAATGCCCGGAATCCGGACACCGACGGCGACGGGATTCTCGACGGGGCCGACGATCTTCCCGCGGGCGACGATCTCGACGGCGACGGGATGGGCACGGTGCTCGACTACGGCAAGTTCCAGATGTGTTTCACGGGTCCGGGCGGCGGGCCGGTGTCGCCGGGCTGCGGCTGCGCCGATTTCGACGGCGACGACGACGTGGACCTCGACGACTGGGAGGCGTACGTGAACGAAGGAGGTTAGCGTCGCACGGCGTCGCGTCGCGCCGGCCGAACGATCATGAGCATTCCCAGACCGACCAGCGCGAAAGTGGTCGGTTCGGGAACATAAAACGACAAACTCAAATTGCTCACGAATTGCTCTCGTGAACGAGTTCCGGCGACGCCATCGCCCGCCATCGACGTCGTGAGTCGAAGCAGATCACCCTCCGAAGCTACGAGGGCGATCGGAATTCCTGGCATACCCGGTCGGTCGAAATCTCGAACCACTTCGCCGCGCGTGACGTTTTCCAGCACGGCATGGTACGAACCATTAAACGCCGGCGATTTGTTCACCAAGAAGTAGTAGGACCAAAAGACCTCGCCCGAGGGAGACGAGAACTCGATGACCGAAGCCACCGTCGCCTCGGCCATTCCGCCGGGGCTGCTGCTCACCGGCCTGGAAGGCCAGTAAACCGCCGCAACCGCGACTTGGAGCCTCAATACGTCGCGACGGTGGAAATAGCCGGGTACGTTGCGATATTCATCAAACCTCGAAACCCCTCCCGCAAAAGTCGTTAGGCTCCCCTCGTAGGTTTCCGGCTCAATCTCAGCTCCCGCATAAACGTGTGAATCGTGCGGATCGCTATTGGTGATACTGGCAAACAACGGTGGTGAGCCGTCGAACAACTGAATCGCGCCGGTGGCGAGAACGTCGTGACGGGTGACGTTGAACACAGGTGCCGCGGGTGAGTAACCCGACAGGGAATCGCCGTTCGCGACTCCGGAAAGCCGGATGAGTCCGATGAACGCGGAAATCCGAACACATCGATGACACATGGGGTTCAGACCCTTCTCCGAGTCGCAGGGCTTGGATGATGGCCGAACTTCGTTGCATGTCAACGGGGCGGCGATTCGGCGTTTAGGGTAGTCTGGTTGGCATTGCCGTCAACCAACCGGTGGGTTGCGCGGATCGGCGGCGCCGGCAAACGCTACACCGCGTCGCGGAGGAGGCCGAGGTCGGCGATGTCGTAGAAGCGTCGGGCCTGGGACAGGATGCCGCGGATTTCGGCGTTGTCGGGGAACAGGACGGCGGCCTTGGTCAGTTCGTCGAGCACGTCCTCGCGCTTCAGGCGGACGTCGTGGCGGAAGTTGCCGTCGTCGTCGAGAAAGATAGTGCGCATCCATTCGATTTTGCGGATGGTGCGCAGTTGTGAATTGGGGATGGCGGCCAGTTGGAGTTCGCCGGCGCCGTAGGTGAAGTCCTCGAAATCGACCGTGGATTCGTCGAGCAGGCCGGCCTGCACCACTTCGTTGTAGAAGACCGTGCCGGGCAGCGGCGTGACAATGGCGAAATTGGTGACCGCGAGTTTCAGGCCGCGGGCGTATTCGACGGTCTTGTGCACTTCATCCAGGGTTTCGCCGGGGAAGCCGATCATGAAGAAGCCGCGGACCTCGATGCCCAGCTCCTTGGCGCGGGCGACGATGGGCGGGGCCATTTTGATGTAGTTCGGTTTGCGGACGGCTCGTAGCCGGGCGCTGTTGGCGCTTTCCACGGCGATGGTGAAACTGACGCAGCCGCTCGCCTTCATTTTTTCGAGAAGATCGACGCTTAAAAAGTTCACGCCGAGACCGTTCGGCGCTTCCCACGTGATCGGAATCTTGCGTTCCACGATGCCGTCGAAGATGACGGCGGCACGGTCCATGTCGGCCGTGAAGTTGTCGTCCTGAAAGGCGATGTGCTCGACGCCGTAGGTTTCGACGAGGTGTTCGATTTCGGCGAGCACGTTTTCGGCGCTGCGCGTGCGGTAGGCCTTGCCCCAGGTGACGTTCTTGGCGCAGTAGGTGCACTGGAACGGGCAGCCGCGGGAGGTGGTCATCTGCGCGGCGCGTTTGCGGCGTTCGCCGTCGAGGCGGATGCCCTGCGGCTCGCCGATGGTGAAATAGAGATTCATGTCCACCATGTGCCGGGCGGGGAACGGGACCACGTCGAGGTTTTCGATCCAGCGGGCCACGGGCTGGTGCACGACGCGTCCGCCCTGTCGATAACAAATGGCATCGACGGAAGTCGTTTCGCGTTGACGGTTCAAGGCTTCCAGCAGGCCGGCGATGATGTTTTCGCCCTCGCCGATGACGCAGTAGTCGACGTTGGGATTCTGGGCCAACTGTTTGTAGAACGCCGACACGTGCGGTCCGCCGGTGATGATGACGATTTCGGGATCGACCTCGCGGGCGATGGCCGCGATCTGCAACATGCGTTTTTCCTGCGTGGAGAACAGGCAGGAGATGCCGATGGCGTCGGGTCGGTAACGGACGATGCGTTCGCGGATTTGGTCGGGCGACAGACCGTAGACGACGCGGTCCTTGCCAATATCGACGATGGTGTCGTAACCCTCGCTGGCGCAGTCCACGATTTCGACCTCGTGACCGGCGCGTTCCAGCATGGACGCGACATAGCCGAGGCCGAGCGGGAACAACGCGGACTGTCGCGACTGATATTTCGGGATGACCATGGGCGGGAACAGCAGCTGAACCCGCTTAACGGGTCGGCGCAGGCTGTCGGGATGCGGCGTCAGAATCGGTTCGGCCGAACAAACCGGCTGCGGTTGCAACCCCAAAACGGAAATCCCCATGGTGATCGCACCCCCACAAAACGCCCGCCCTCGAGCGCGTCATATGTGACTCAAGCGGTGCGCCACCCCCCGCGAAGGGGACTGCGTAGCCGCGGAACGCCCCCCGGGGCGCTCACCGGCGCCGCACCCAACCCCAATCAATTCTCGTATCCCCGCTCCGGACCCGAACTTCCGGCGGTCGTCGGCGCTGTGTGCGCCGGGCCGCGACGATTACCACGATGATAGTAGTGGGTATCAGGAAATACAAGCAGTTAGGTGTGATTTCTACCCGGCCGGATAACCGTCGGGGTGGGTCTGATGCCACGTCCATGCGGTTTCGATAATTGGCCGAATGTCGGCGAAACGGGGCGTCCAATCCAATTCACGCTTGATTTTAGAGGCGTCGGCGTAAAGCCGCGGCGGGTCGCCGGGCCGTCGGGGTGCGTCGACCGACGGAATGGGGTGGCCCGTCGCGTCACGAGCGGCGGCGATGACTTCCCGGACGCTGGTGCCCCGGCCCGTACCGACGTTGTAGGCGCGAAACGTGCTGGCCGGTTGCGATTCGATCGCCCGCACGTGGGCGTCGGCCAGGTCCTCGACGTGCACGTAGTCGCGGATGCAGGTGCCGTCGGACGTGGGGTAGTCAGTTCCGAAGACGCGGACCGATTCGCGACGGCCGAGGGCGACCTGCAGGACGATGGGGACCAGGTGGATTTCGGGGTCGTGATCCTCGCCAAGGGTTCCATCGGTTGCAGCGCCGGAGGCGTTGAAGTAGCGCAAGGCGCAGCCGCCGAGGCCCCAAGCGTCGGCGGAGTCGCGCATGGCCCATTCGACGGCGAGTTTGGTTCGGCCGTAGGGGTTAATGGGTTGCTGGGGCGTGTCCTCGGTCAGGGGCATTTCGTCGGGCTGGCCGTAGGTGGCGCAGGTCGAACTGAACACCATGCGCTGGATGCCGGCGGCGTGCATCGCGTGCAGCAGGGCGACGGAGTTGGCGACATTGTTGCGATAGTATTTGAGCGGGTCACGAACCGATTCGCCGACGTCGAGATGGGCGGCGAAGTGCAGGACGGCGTCGAACCGGCCGGAGGAAAGCGTTTCGCGGAGGAGGGCCGGGTGGGCGAGGTCGCCGTGGATGAAACGGGCGCGAGGGTCGACGGCGGCGCGATGGCCTTGGGACAGGTTATCCAGGACGGTGGCGCGGTGGCCGGCGTTGCACAGGGCGCGAACGCAATGGCTGCCGACGTACCCGGCGCCGCCGGTAACGAGGATGTTCATGTGATTGGTTCCCACGGTTGACCCGGCGGTGCTGCTTCACCGGATGGGTCGCGACGGGGCATTGATACGGGAGGGATGGTGAAATCGCCAGTGGCGGCGCGAGCGGAATGGCAGGCAGGGTTTCCCGCAGCAGCGTTACGGGCTTGCGCGGGCCATGCCCACCGTGGGGCGGGGGTTTCACTTGCCGATGCAGAACGACGCGAAGACGCGACCGAGGAGGTCGTCGGTGGTGACGCTGCCGACGATGGCGGCGAGGGCGTCGAGGGCGTCGCGAAGTTCGAAGGCGAGAATGTCGGCGCGGTCGATGGTTTCGGCGAGATCGGCGGACTCGTGCAGGGCGCGATCGACGGCGTGGAGCGCGGATTGAACGGCGTCGCGCTGGCGCGCGGTCAATAGGACCGCGTCGCGGGTGAGATCGGCGTCGTGAAGGTCGAGCGCGTCGGCGAGCACGCGACGCAATTCGTCGATGCCGGCACCGGTGACGGCGCTAACCAAACAGACTGCGCCACGGGCCCTTTTTTCCAATCGTTGACGTAGTTGATCCAGAACAGCGGAATCGAGCAGGTCGATTTTGTTGGCCACGGTCACGCGCGGCGTCCGGTTCGTCGCGTCACCGATGCGAAGCACGGAGTCGTCAAACATCGCGGCGCCGTCCACCACGAGGCAAATCAGCGAGACGCGGCCGGCGGCGTTCGACGTCGCAACCGCGGCGTCGCGCATCAGGCCGGTCATGTCGGTGTCGACGCCGGCGGCATCAAGAAGGACGGCCTGACCCCTGCCGAGCGAGATGGTTGCTGACAGGATGTCGCGCGTGGTGCCGGGCACGGGCGAGCAGATGGACCGATCGGTGCCGCTGAGGAAGTTTATCAGGGTGCTTTTGCCGGCGTTGGATCGGCCGACGAGGAGGATGTGGGGGAGGGAGTCGATGCGTTCGGTCGATTCGGCATGGCGCAGAAGCGTGTGCAGCTCGGCGGCGAGTTCGGACAGTCGGGAGCGGAGGACGTCGGGGGTGATGAACTCGATGGGCTCCTCCGCGAAGTCGATGTCGGCCTCGACCAGCGCGACGAGTTCGGCCAGCCGTTCGATCAATTCGTCGATGTGCCGGGCGAACCGGCCGGTCATCATGTGGCGGGCGGCGCGGAGCTGAGCATCGGAACGGGCGTGGATCGCGGCGGCGACGGCCTCGGCGCGGGTCAGGTCGATTCCGCCGTTCAGGAAGGCGCGAGCCGTGAATTCGCCGGGTTGGGCGAGGCGGGCGCCGAGGCCGGTCAGTCGTTCCAGCAGCATGGCCAACACGGATGGGGCGCCGGGGACGTGGCATTCGAACGAATCTTCACGGGTGTAGCTGCGGGGCGCGCGAAAGAGGAACAGTTGTCCGGGAATGAGGCACTTCGGCTCGAGGTCGAACAGCCCGATCAGGCGACGGAAACCCGGCGAACGGGATGGGGTCATTCCCCCGCCCGATCGGAATACGTGATCGGCGAGCGTCAGCGCGTCGGGGCCGCTGCAGCGGACGATGCCGCGCGGGGCGTGGCCGGGGGGTGACGCGACGGCGACGATGGTGTCTTGGGTGCATTCGTACATGCGGGGGTATTTTATCGGGGTGGCGTGCGGGGTGCGATGCGGCGATATTCTACGCGGCGGTTTCGGTTCGAGACCTGCCGGAGTCGGGGAATGATCCGATTCGCGTGCGACCGATGCGGCGTGGCGTTGAAATCCAACGATTCCGCGCGGTTCATTCTGAAGATCGAGGCGTATGCGTCGGCTGGTCCGCTGGCGTTCGACCGGGAGGAGATCGAACGCGACCGTTCGGCCGAGATGGAAGCGCTCATCGAGCAGTTGAAACGCACGGACGCGGACCAGATCGAGGATCAGACGTACCGGGCGATGCGATTCGACCTGTGCCGGGAGTGCCATCGGGAGTTTCTGGCGGATCCGATCGGGCGCAGGCATCACGATGGGCGGCACGACCGGGAAGATGAATCGTGACGGATAGCTGCCGGGGTCGCGGCGCCGGCATTGTCGGAGGAGCGGGGCATGGCGTTCGAGAAGGTGGATGCGAAGCCGGATTTTCCGGCGATGGAGCGTGACGTACTGAAGTTCTGGGAAGAGACGCGGGCATTTGAAACGTTGCGCGAGAAGAACCGCGGGGGACCGAAGTGGTCGTTCCTGGACGGACCGATCACGGCCAACAACCCGATGGGCGTCCACCACGCGTGGGGGCGGACGTACAAGGACGTGTTTCAGCGTTATCACGCCGCCAAGGGTCACGACACGCGCTATCAGAATGGTTTTGATTGCCAGGGGCTGTGGATCGAAGTCGAGGTCGAGAAGGCGCACGGATTCACCAGCAAGAAGGATATCGATGCATACGGCGTCGGGCGATTCGTCGAAGAGTGCAAGACGCGGGCGCGGAAGTACGCGGCCATTCAATCGGAACAGTCGAAACGGCTGGGCTATTGGATGGACTGGTCGAATTCGTATTACACGATGTCGGACGGGAATAACTATGCCATTTGGGCGTTTCTGAAGAAGTGCCACGACGAGGGGTTTATCTACAAGGGCGAAGACGTGATGCCGTGGTGTCCGCGGTGCGGGACGGGCATCAGCCAGATGGAGATGAACGAGGGATATCGGGCGACCGAGCATCTGTCGGTGTTCGTACGGTTTCCGCTGTTGGAGCGCAAAGGCGAGGCGTTGCTGGTGTGGACGACGACTCCGTGGACGCTGACCTCGAACGTCGCGGCGGCGGTCAAGCCGGATATGGTCTATGTGAAGGTGCGGTGCGGAGAATGGGTCTATTACGTCGGCAAGGGAAATTTCGAGGCGGCACGGAAACAGCCGGTCGGAGATGCCGGCGGCGCCGGTCCCAGTCTGATGTCCATACAGGCAATCTTCAAGAACGCCGGCGGCTTCGAAGTATTGGGGACGGTGCGGGGCGAGGAATTGGTCGGCCTGCGTTATACGGGGCCGTTCGATCATCTGGACGGAGCGGCCGTCGCGCGTGAACACCATCGAGTTATCGCGTGGGACGCGGTGACGGAGACCGAGGGGTCCGGAATCGTGCACATCGCGCCGGGGTGCGGCAGTGAGGACTATCATCTCGGCAAATCGCTGGGACTGCCGGCGATTGCGCCGTTGGAAGAGGATGGGCGATTCCGGAAAGAGTTCGGGGCGCTGACGGGTCAGCGATTCGTCGACGTGGGCGAAGGCATTGCGGCCGACTTGAAGACGCGGCAGGTGCTGGTGGCGAAAGAGCGATATCTGCACCGATACCCGCACTGCTGGCGGTGCAAGGAGGAGCTGGTCTATCGGCTGGTGGATGAGTGGTTTATACGCATGGAATGGCGTGATCGCATCATGGACGCCACGCGTCAGGCAAGCTGGATACCGGAATGGGGAATGGAGCGGGAACTGGACTGGTTGAGGAACATGGGCGACTGGATGATTTCCAAGAAGCGCTATTGGGGTCTGGCGCTGCCGATCTGGGAGTGCGGCGAATGCGGACATTTTGACGTGGTCGGTTCAAGAGAGGAATTGCAGTCGCGGGCGGTCGGAGGGTGGGACCGGTTCGACGGAAACTCGCCACACCGGCCGTGGATCGACGAAGTGAAGATCAAATGCGGGCAGTGCGGACATGGATCGGTGTCGCGCATTAAAGACGTGGGTAATCCTTGGCTGGACGCGAGCATTGTGCCGTTTTCCACGATGGGTTATTTCGAGGACCGTGCGTATTGGGAGCAGTGGTTTCCGGCGGATTTCGTGGTCGAGGCGCTTCCCGGGCAATTCCGCAACTGGTTTTACGCCATGCTGGCGGTTTCGGCGATGTTGGTGAACCGGTCGCCATTCAAGACGCTGCTGGGGCACGGCCTGGTGCTCGACGACAACATGGAGGAAATGCACAAGTCGAAGGGCAACGCGATTGAGTTCAATGAAGCGGCCGACAGCATCGGCGTGGACGTGATGCGGTGGATGTATTGCCGGCATTCACCGGAGCGGAATCTGGCGTTCGGGCCGGTGCACTGCGACGAAATCCGCAATAAGATGATGCGGCCGCTATGGAACACGTACTTGTTTTTCTGCAATTACGCGCGACTGGACGGATTCGATCCGGCGCGGCCGCCGTTGCCGCTGGACCGGCGCAGCGATTTGGACCGGTGGATTTTGTCCGATCTGCAGGGTTTGATCGAGTTGGCGGACGGCGCCTATGCGCGTTTTGAACCGCATGTTTTTTGTCTGCGCGCCGAGAAGTTCATCGACGATTTGAGCAACTGGTACGTGCGCCGGTCGCGGCGCAGGTTCTGGAAGAGCGAGTGGTCGGACGACAAGCTGGCGGCGTATCAGTCTTTATACGAGGTTCTGACATCCCTGTGTCAATTAATTGCTCCGGTCGTTCCGTTCGTGACCGAGTCGATGTATCAGAATCTGGTTCGGCGGCAGAACCATCCGTCACCGGCGAGCGTCCATCATCTGTCCTTTCCAACGGCCGACGCGTCGCGCGTCGATCGGAAATTGTCGGAGCGAATGAACTGCCTGCTGCGGATTGTTTCGATGGGCCGGGCGGCGCGGACGGTGTCGAAGCTAAAGGTGCGCCAGCCGCTGGCGGAAATGCGGGTGCAGTGCGCGTCCGACGCGGAGCGGGCGGCCGTGGAGCAGTTCGACGATCATCTGCTGGAGGAACTGAACGTCAAGCGGGTGACGATCGAGAGCGACGTAGCGCATGAATGTCGCGCCTCGGCACGGGCGAACATGAAATTCGTCGGCCCGCGTCATGGCAAGGACGCAGCGGCGATCGACCGGGCCGTTCGATCGTCCGACGCCCTGCAGATCGCCGGGCAATTGTCCCGAGGCGAACCCTGCGTCGTCGAATGCAATGGCCGAAGAATCGAACTCGCGCCGGACGAGGTCATCATCGAAAAATCATACGGTGATGCCTGGGCGGCCGAGGAAAACGGCGGGACGATTGTGTTGCTGGACAAGCGGGTGACGCACGAGTTGAAGCTGGAGGGCATTGCCCGGGACATTGTCCGGCAGGTGCAGAATCTGCGCAAGGACGCCGGCTTGAACGTGGAGGATCGGATCCGACTGAGTCTGCAGACGGACGCCGCGGCGTTGCGCGAGGCCATCGAATTCTGCGGCGACCACATCGCGCGGGAGACGCTGGCGACATCGATCGTCGGCGAATCGTTGCCGTCCGCAGACGGGGCGACGCAGGTGGATGTAGATGGGATGTCATTAAGCGTCGCACTGTGCCGTGCGTAGCGACGAAGACAAGAGGTCGAGTCGACGAGTAGAGCCGGGCGGATGACTTCAGATTCTGGCGAATCGACTGCATCTGACAGGGTGAAGACCTTCCTGCGCTTGCAGTGCGCGAAAGACGTTGGCCCCATCAGCGCGCGGAGTTTGATCGAGCGGTTTGGGACCATTGAGGCCGTGTTTGAGGCATCGACGTCGGCGTTGGAACAGGTGGAGGGCATCGGGCGGGCGCGGGCGGCGGGTATCCGCGCGGCGCGAAGCGACGATGCGCCGGACCGCGAGATGGACCGTGCGGCTGAATGCGGCGTGCGCATCATCTGTCTGGAAGACGCGGAATACCCGCGGTTATTGAAACACATCCCCGACGCGCCACTGTGTCTATACGTTAAAGGCGCGTCGATCGGCGCGGACGGGCCGACGATGGCCATCGTCGGATCGCGGCGGTCGTCGCGTTACGGACTCGAGCAGGCTGAACGGTTCGGCGGGTCGCTGGCCCATGCCGGCTTTACCGTGGTGTCGGGGATGGCCCGCGGGGCGGACGGGGCGGCCCATCGCGGGGCGCTGAACGCGGGCGGGCGGACGGTGGCCGTGCTGGGCTGCGGTCTGGCGCACGTCTATCCGCCAGAACACAAGGGGCTGGCGGAGGCAATCGTTCAACAGGGCGCACTGGTTTCGGCGCTGCCGATGGACACGCCGCCCGACGCGAGTCACTTCCCGCCGCGCAACCGCATCATCGTGGGGATGTCGCTGGGCGTGCTGGTCATTGAGGCGGGCAAGCAGAGCGGAGCGTTGATTTCCGCGCGGCTGGCGACCGAGTACGATCGGGAAGTGTTCGCGTTGCCCGGTATGATCACCAACCCCTATGCCCACGGCACCAATGCGTTGATCCGTGAGAGTTCCGCGAAGCTGATCACCTCGCTGGACGACATCCTTGATGATTTCGGCGACCTCGGGCGATTGATGAAAGCCGATGGCAACGGGACGATCGACGATTCTGATTCGGCGGCGCGGGTGCCGCCGCTGAGCGATCTGGAGCGGTCCGTGTTCGAGACCATCGGCGCCGACGAAACGCCGTTGGAACACATTGCCACGCAGTCCGGGGTTTCCCCGGCGGCCGTCGCGTCGACGTTGACCAAGCTTCAGCTCAAGGGCGTGATCGTGCAAAGGCCGGGAAACATGTTCGTCCGGCGTGCGTAGGGAGCGGTGCCGCGTGCCACGTATCGTCAGTGACATCGTGGACGTCTATCCCTACCGTGTGGCCGACGGGATCGCGCAGTTTCTGGTGTTGCAGCGCGGCCACGGGTCGGCGTTGGGCGGCACGTGGCAGGCGGTCCACGGGCACATCGAACCGGGCGAGACTGCGTTCGAGGCCGCGCGGCGGGAGATGTTCGAGGAAACCGGGCTTGCGCCCGATGCCTGGCACCAACTGGAGTTCGTGAACACGTTTTTCATGGCCGCCCGGGACGAGGTTCACCTGTGCGCCTGTTTCGCCGCACGGGTCGGACGGGACGCGGAGCCGGCGTTGAGCGACGAGCACATCGCCCACGTCTGGGAAGGGGTCGAGGACGCAACGGCGCGGTTTCATTGGCCCGGTCAGCGTCGGGCGATTCAGGAGGTCTGTTCCGTGGTGTTGCCGGGCGGGGCGGCGGCCGCTTCGTTGCGGCTGGCGTGAATCCGCGTGGCGTTGACAATACCGGTTGACGCAGGCGAATCGGCGCGGTATCGAGTCGCCCGCGCAAGGGGCTGGGGTTCACGCGTCGGGAGTAGTCGGCCGGGACGACGGTTCCGTCCGGGGTGTCGTCGGCGCTTGTGAGGGGGAACGCAGCGCTGGAGAATCTGGTCGGGAGCGGCTTGGTCCGCGGCGGACCGGGCGAATCAAGGAGCGGATCATGAATTGGATGGTTGCCGTTGTTCTGGCGGTGGTGGTCGTTGTGTTGTTGATCATCCGCAAGAAACAGCAGGGGTAGCTCGCGG
Organism: Phycisphaerales bacterium; assembly: GCA_013140575.1. Classification (GTDB taxonomy): domain Bacteria; phylum Planctomycetota; class Phycisphaerae; order UBA1845; family UBA1845; genus JABFSN01. Next base: position 24,336 of record JABFSN010000168.1, read on the forward strand.
CGCCAGATAGCGGGGGTGCCGTCATCGCCCGGCATCGTGTGCGAGATGCTGTAGCGGGCAGCCGTCGCAACGCGCGACTTTGCCGCAGTGGCGTTTCCCCAGCGCGACCAGCAACGCGTGGAATTCGCCGTACACCTTCGCGTCGGGCCGCATGGCCGTTTCGAACACACCCTTGGTTTCATCGTAATCCGAATCCGGATCGATGAGAAAATGCCGCCGGCCGATCCGTTGCGTGTAGGCGTCGACCACGAACGTGGGGAAGCCGCCTGCGTACAATAGAATGGCGTCGGTGGTTTCCGGACCGATACCGGGCACGGCCAGCAAGTGCCGGCGCAGGACACTCCCATCCGTCGCGAACATCGCGCGCAGGTCGCCGCCGTAGTTCGTGTACAACCAATTCACGAACGCCTGAATTCGCCGCGCCTTGACGCGAAAGGTGCCCGCGGGCCGGATGCAATCGGCCAGTTCCTCCTCGTGAATGTCACGGAGCCTGGCGAATGAAATGAGGCCCGCCTGTTTCAGTCGGGCGATGGCCCGCTCGACGTTGGTCCACGCCGTGTTCTGGGTCAGGATCGCCCCGACAATAATTTCCGCCGCCGAATCCGCCGGCCACCAGTGCTGCCGGCCAAAGGCGGCGAGCAGCACTTCGTAAATCCTGCGTATGGCGTGGCGTCGTCGAGGAATCCGCGGGCCGCGTGGTTGTGGCATCGCCGGGTAGGATGGCCGAAATGCGGCGGACTGACCATGCCGATGGCATCCGCCGACGGTTGCGATGATCGCCCGTGCATGCGGTGGGTGACGGTGGGGCTTTCGTGGAGCTCCCGGAGATGTTTGCCGGCCGAGCGTCGGACTGCGCGGACGGATTGCCGTCACCGGCGCCCTTCCGCGATTCAGCTCGCCGGCGCCGCGCACCGCGGGAGGATCACGATCTCGAACCAGTAGTCCTTGAGCCGTTGAACGGCCGTCATGAACCCGGCCAGGTCGACCGGCTTGCGAATGTAGCTGTTGGCCCCGTCGCGATAGCAGCCCTCCACGTCGCGTTCGTCGGTCGACGTGGTCAGAACGATGACCGGTATGCGCTTGAGCTGGGCATCGCGTTTGATCGTGGCCAGCACCTGCCGCCCGTCCGTGCCGGGCAGATTCAGGTCCAGCAGGATCACGCCGGGCCGCGGCGCATCGCCATGCTTGCCCCGCCGATAAAGGTAGTCCAACGCCTCGTCGCCGTCGGCACAGTGGTTGACCGCGTTGGCGACGCCCGTCTTGCGCAACGCCCGGAGAATGGCCTCGCAGTCTTCGTGGCTGTCTTCAACCAGCAGAATGGGCTGTCTGAAGGGCTCGTTCGTCTCGTACATGGACTGCTCCTCCGGCTCGCGTGGAAGAAACGACCCATCCCGTGCGGTCGGCCGATTCGATCCGGATGCGCTCACCGAGACGCTCGACGGTCTTCTTGACGATAGTCGAATCCGGGTGCTTGCCGCCGGCGTTTTGGCGCCGGCACCCTTGCCCAAGTTCGGACCGCGACCACACCACCCTGATTCAAACACCGTGAGCACCGTTTGACGATCCGTTAGAGACAGGATCGGTCGGATGTCAGACGGACTGTAAACGCCGACGGGGGCCGATGGCGGGAGTCTCCACGGCGGAGGATTCGCTGCGGATTATCGGAGCCCAATCGCGCGGGCCGGCGCACGACGGCACGGTCAGGGCGGCGCTACCGAGGGGCGTCGGGCGGGGACCATCAGCGATCGACGACCATCACTTGGGATCATCGGGTTTTTCATGTTTTTCTGTGTCGTCCGGTTTCTTGTCGGCGTCTTTGGGCCCACCGGACTTGGCTTTCTCAGCTTCCGCGAGCAGCTGCTTGACCCCTTCGGGCAGGTCAAAACGGTCCGCGGGAATCTCGACGTTGTGGGCGAGGGAGTCGGTCGTGAAGTTGATCTCGCTGCCCATCTGAGTGACGGTCTGGCGGTGGGAAAAGAGAACGCCGTCGACTTTTTTGTAGTCGTCGAAGAGAAGGGACGTGGGGATTTCGCCCATGGGGGATTCCGCGATCGAGTCGCGCTTGACCAAAAGGGACGTGTCCTTGGCATACCACGCGGTTTCGGGCTTGGCGTTCTCGCCGTTGGGCGTGATTTGAACCTTGTAGCAGGGAGTCTCCCCGACGTTCTCCATGCCGACGCATTCCACTTTCGCGTAGATGGATCGCCATTCGAGATCGGCATTGAACGTCGCCTCGCGCATGGCGCCGTCGCGTTCGGCGTCTTCCATAATGCGCGGCCCACCCATCACGGGGTGGATTTGCCAGGCGACCTTGCCGTCGGTGCCGAATTCGATTTGGCCGAACGCTTCGGATTCAATAAGCGTGTAGGACTTGTTGGCGGAGGCGCCGTACGAGGTCAACTTCATCGTCAGCCCCTGGGAGGGGATGTTCATGGTCCCGGTGAGTTTGCGGTTGGTCAACTTGCGGTAGGCGGCAGCGCCGCCGGTGACCTCGACGTACTTGTCCAGGATCGATTCGCCGGAGGGCAATTTTTCCGCCGGATCCTGGGCGCGGGCGAACGGCGGCGTCAGCAGCGGGAAAGCAACGACCAGCGAGGTCGCCAGCGCCCCAACGATGCGAACGGACCCCGTCCACGTGCGGACATTCGAGAAACGACGAGCCATGACGCTGTTCTCCTATTGTTGGAACGGGTCGAGCACTTGATTCGACCGGAGTTTTCATCGATCGGGACGCCGGCGAAGCCGCGCCCGATCAATCGTTTCTTTCCACCGTACGGCGTTCGCCGCCCGACGATTGTATCCACCACACGGCCGCGTTGATAGCCAGATCGCGCCCGGCGAGGAGGGCCTCGCGGGTGTGCGGTGCTTCCAGATCGGGAGTCACGCCGTTGTCCTCGAGGGCCTGTCCGCCGGCGGACAGATAGTTGGCCACGGCGTACTGAAAGCCGTCACCGTTGGGCAGTCGGTCGATGCGCGAAGGCAGGGCGGCCCCGGCCGTCCGCGTGCCGATGATCACGGCCCGCCCGAGGTCTTTCATGCCGCCCGCGAGAATCTCGGCGGTGGAGCCGGTCAGTTCATCGACGAGGATCGCGACCGGGCCGAGGTAGGCGTCGACGCGCGGCGATACGGTGAACTTGAGTTCCTGATCGCGCGTGTGCATGACGCCCAACCGCCGGGTTTCGTTTTTGAAGAACCAACTGGCGACGCCCATGGCCATTGCCCCGATGCCGCCGGGATTGCCGCGAAGATCGATGATGATGCCGCGGGCGTCGGCGAAGGATCGCACGGCTTCTCCGAACGGGGTCAGGACTGACTGCGGATCGAAGAAGCCGTTGAAGGCGATGTAGCCGACGCCGCCGTCGAGGCGGCGGGATTCGAACCAGACATGAAAGCGGGGCAGATGTCCGAAGTGCACCCGTTTCCCGCGGGCGGCCGCGAGCGTGACTTCCCGTTCGACTTCGCGGTTGCCCTCGTCGAGCAGGACGAGTGCGACGCGTTCACCAACGTCGCCGCGAAGGCGGGAGGTGACGGCCCGGGTCATCAGCAGGCGTTGCGCGGAACCGGGTTCGATGTTGGTCTCCAGACGGCCGAGCAGCTTGGAAACGTCGTCGCGGCCGATGGTCCGTATTTCCCAACCCGGTCGAATGTCTGCTTCTTCGGCGGCGGAGCGGGGATCAAGCGCCGTCACAATCACGCGGCCGTCGAGAAGGCGCACGTGAATCCCCGCGTCGCCGTCCGACGCCGGTGACGAGTTTGCCGGTTTGTCGATATCGTCGTACGCGTCGGCCGGGATGATGCCGAAGTGGGTTTGCTCCAACCGATCGATCATGGCTTCGGTGGCCGCACGGGCTTCGGTGGCCACGGTCGCCGCCGCGACGCGGGTTCGGAATTCGTCGCGCGCCGGCCGCCATTTGGTCTCGACGAGATCGCGGTCCCAATGGGCCTGCTCCACCGTGGACCACACGTAGTCGAACGATTCCACGTTCAGGCGTTGTTGATCCGCCGTAAGCCGGGGCGGACGGACGCCGCCGGGGGCGCAGCCGACCCCGTGAATGGCGATGATGTACCCGATCGCACCCAGAACCGATGGCCGGTGGCGAACACGGTGCGGCGCCGAATGCCGGTTCGTTGGCGGAACGTGCATGGGTCGAATCCGAAACGGGGCGGACGTTCCCGGGGTCCGCGCGTTGTCGGCCCGCGACCACCGCGACAGCCGATTCAAAGTCAGTCTGATCGTGTTGAGCGACCGACGCAAGCCGTTGAGGGGCGAAGTGACGATTTCCATCGCGAACGGACACGATCCGACATCAAGCCGGGAACTCCCAAAAGGGAAACCGACCGCAGACTGTCATTCTGAGGTCGCTGAAGGCGACCGAAGAATCTCGTCGGATCGAGGTCCTTCGCCGCGCTGGGGATGACACATCCTGTTCGGTTTCCCCAATCTGTGGGCCCATCACGGGCGACGCGGGCTTCGCACGGTTATCGGTCCGGTACATGGCGAATCGGGCCGTCGCCTTGATACGGTCGCCGGCGTGGTCGATATGTCATGGGGTGGCATGCGCGCGTCGTCGATGGGCGATGCGGCGCCGCTCACGTATGAATGACGCGGTGGCCCGTTCCCGCAAAACCCGGGTCCGATGGACCGTCCATAGTGACGAATACACCAGCTACAACAGGTGCGGCTCGCTCAATCCGGTTGACCGACGAGCAAATCCAGGCGCTTCTGGACGAGTTCGATGTGAAGTCACCGCCCGGAAGTCACGAGCGGCGGGCGGACGAACGTTACCGATACCGCGTGTCGGGCTGTGTCATTCAGGTGGCGCAGCCCGGAGCCGGCGGTTCCGTCTCCTACTCGATGCCGACGCGGAACCTGAGCGCCAGCGGGATCGCCGTCATACACGGCAACTACGTGCACCCCAAAACGCCCTGCAGTGTACAGCTCATCAGCTCGCATGGTTCGTGGGAGACGGTGACGGGCAAAGTCGCCGCGTGCCGGCACGTCAAAGGACTGATCCACGAAGTGGGCATCCAGTTCGACCGCCGAATCGACGTGGGCATGTATTGCCCCGACGCGGTCAAGTCGCGGATTCTCCTGGTGGATGACGACCCGCTGATCGTCCGACTCGTCGAGAAGCATCTGCACAGCTTGAACGCGGAACTGAAACACGTCGACGACGGCGAAAAGGCTGTCCAAGAGGCGCTGGCCCACGTCTACGACGTCGTGCTCATGGACATGGAGATGCCGGTGTTGAACGGGTTCGAGGCCACGCAGCGTCTGCGGTCCCAGGGTTACACCGGTCGCATCGTGGCCGCGACCGGATACACGGGTTCGGCCGATCGGGAGAAATGCCTGAAAGCGGGGTGCGATTCGTACCTGGCCAAGCCATACACGCGGCAGGCGCTCGTGGAGCTGCTGCGGTCGCTGCAGCAGGAGCCGCTGTTTTCTTCGATGTCGAACGACCCCACCATGGTGGACCTGATAAACAGTTTCGTCGAGGGGCTGCCGGCGCGGCTGCGCGCGATTGAAGAGGCGCATCAAAAGCGGGACGCGGCGGCACTGGAATCGCTCGCGCGGCGGCTGAAAGGAGAAGCGGGCGGATATGGCTTCGATCCGATCACGGACGCGGCCGCCGCGCTCGAGAGCACCATCAAAAACGACCCCGGACTGGAGCGGATCAAGTCGCAACTCGACAAACTGGTCTCCTATTGCCAACTCGCGCGGACATCGACCACCAAGGCGGGTTGAGCGGTTCCGGAACCGTGACACGGCGGCCGACGCCCGCGCGACCTGCGACATCTACGGGCAACAGACGTTGATGCCCTGGAAAGCGTCCAGGACGGCGAAGAGATCGAAAATATCAACGATGCCGTCGCTGCGGCACTGTCCGATGTCCATGCGGTCGGCGTCGCAGTCCACCGTCCGTCCGATCATGACCGACAGCACGCACAGTATATCGAAAATGTCCACAAGATCGTCTTCGTTGTAATCGCCGAAGACTTCACACTCGTCGGGCGCGCCGTTGGCGTCGCAGTCGAGGCTCGTTCCATTGTCGATGTCGCAACGGTCGAGCACGCCGTTGATGTTGCAGTCCGCGGCATTTCCGCCGGCGAGATCCTGATCATCCGGCACTTGATTGCCGTCGCAATCGGATTGACAATCGTCGGGAATGCCATCGCCGTCGGGCGGAAGGACATCCACCGCCTGGCCGCCCGCCAGTTCGCACCCGTCGAGGACGTCATTGTCATTGCAGTCCATGGCCGCGCCGGTGAAGAGATCGCGCCCGTCCGGCGCCGCGTTGGCGTCGCAATCGGTGAACGCGCCGGCTTCCAACGCCCCGCTGTCAACAATGTCGAACAGAACGCGCTCCGCACCCGTCAGATCGGTTTCGTTCATTCGCGGCACGAATGCGGGATCGCCGCCGTTGATACAGGGTGAAGATGGTGCCAGCCGGAAATCCCCGCCGGCCGGGTCGACAAAATCGGGGTCCAGGTCGAAATTGCCCGGTCCCCACGACAGCGGACCACTGGCGACGAGCACGCCAGCCTGGCCGTTGGTGACGTCACTGTAGCGAATCGCCTTGGCTCCGCTGCCGGCAAGATACAGTTGTGAACCTGCGTCAGCGTCGTTAAGTCGGAAGACCGAGCCGTCCACGTTTAGTCCCGCCGTCGAGACATAAACCGCCCCGCCCCGGGCATTGGCCTGGTTGTCGAAGAACGTGCACTGCTGAACGGTCAATGCGCCGTTGGTGATAAAGAACGCGCCGCCCAGTTCCGCCTGGTTACCCGCAAACAGGCAATTGCGAATGGTGGTTGCGCCCTGGAACGCATAGACCGCGCCGCCGTAGAACACATCCGCCCGGTTGTTTACGAAAGAGCAGTTTTCGAAAACCAACTGGCCGCGGAAGCTGTACGCCACTCCGCCGTAACGAAGCGCCAAGTTGTCCTCGAAGACACATCGACGGAACACCGCCCGGCTGTCGCGGATGAAAACAGATCCACCGGTGTTGCCGTACCCGTTGCGGAAGGTCAGTCCGTCGATATAGAGCGCGGTTTCTCCGGAATTGATGTTCCACGCCGCGGCCGTTCCACCGCCGTCGACGATGCAATGCTGTGGACCGTTCTGGCTACGAATGGTCAGTCTGCGGCCGTCGACGTCCAGCGCCGCGTTCAGCGGGCCCGAATAGACGCCGTCGCGGATGATGATTTCAATCAGGCTTTCCGCCCCGCTTCCCGCGTTCTGGACGGCCAGTCCGATGTCGCAGAACGGATCGGCCATCGTGCCGCTGCCCGGAAAGAAACAGTTAATCTGATCGACGAATATGGATTCGAGCGGGTCGCACTCGTCGGGAACCCCGTTGACGTTGATGTCGACGCTGCCCGCCGCGGAAATATCGCAACTGTCGGCCGCCCCGTTGCCGTTGCAATCGGGCTCGCACTCGTCGGGAATGCCGTTTGACGTGCAGTCCTGGCTGTTATTGTCGGCGATGTCGCAGTCGTCGGGAATGGCGTTCGCATTGCAGTCCGTTTCGATGTGCAGACATTCATCGGGAACACCATTTTCGTTGCAATCGTCAACACCGCCGGCGATGTCGATTTCGTCGAGCACGCCATTGCCGTTGCAGTCTGATGGAACCACGACGATCGCGGGCGTCAACGTCGGGATGGTAATGGACTGACTGTTCTGACCGGCGAACGCGCTGCGGGCGGATTCAAAGCCGATTTCGAATGTGCCGCCGATCAAATCGGTCGCCTGCAGGAAAACCGTCGCCGCATATTTCTCCACGCCGGGATCGACGAGGGAATCGGCCGCGTTGAACAGGGCGTTAATGATTCGGAAATCCGGAAACGTGGTGATGACGTTTGCCACCCAGAGGCTGAAGAGGTTGGCAAACACGTAGTTCGGGTGCGCCGTGTCGACATAAACCGCGCCGGCGGCGTTGCAGAAACCATCAGCCTCGCAGCGCACGTTTAGTCCCGGACAGTCGTCATCGTGCTGACACGGCGCCCGGAGCAAATCCAGGCCGCCGTACAATCCGGCGTGGAAATTGGATCCGTTGACTTCCGGTTGATATCCGCGAAGGCGCGGTTGACCATCGAGGTTCAGATCCCAGCCGGAAATGCGCACCTCGAATTGCACCGTCTGGCCGCCCTCGTGCAATGTGATTTCATTGCCGTTGATGTCATGCGACCCGGTAGCGCCGACGGGCACGAGCAAGAATCCCTTGCCGTCGCATTCGTCGGGGGTCGCATTGCCGTTGGCATCCTGCGAACCGCCGTCGGAAATGTCGCAGTCGTCGAGCGCGAAATTGCTGTTGCAGTCGCGGTTGGTGCGGTTGAAAATATCGCAGAGATCCGGCAAGCCGTTACCGTTGCAATCGTCTTCCGGTTTTCCATGGGGTTCGCATTCGTCGGGAATTCTGTTGTTATTGCAGTCGTCGCTGGTGGGGCCGGCAATGTCGCAGACGTCGGCGACGTCGTTCTGGTTGCAGTCCGGCTCGCATTCGTCGGGCACCCGATTTCCGCTGCAATCAATGCTCGATCCCGCCGCGATATCGCAACTGTCCGCGCGTCCGTTCTCGTTGCAGTCCGGTTCGCATTCGTCGGGAATGGTGTTGTTCGTGCAGTCGGCGCTGGAATGAACGGCTATGTCGCATTCATCCGGTCGGGCGTTCTGGTTGCAGTCGCGGCTGACGGCGAAGAAAATGTCGCACAGGTCGGGCCGGGCGTTGGCGTTGCAGTCGTCCGACGGCGCGCCGCCCGGTTCGCATTCGTCGGGGACAGCATCGTGATCGCAGTCGGGCGATCCGTGCTCCAGATCGCAACTGTCCGCCACTCCGTTCTTGTTGCAATCGGGCTCGCATTCGTCGGGGATGCCGTTGCCGTTTAGGCGACCGTCGCAGTCTTCGCTGAATCCCGCCCCGATGTCGCACCCGTCGGGGACACCGTTCTCGTTGCAATCGGGCTCGCATTCATCGGGAACGCCGTTCCCGGCGCAGTCCGAACTGCCGCCGCCGGCGATATCGCAATCGTCGGCGACGTCATTGTCATTGCAATCCGGTTCGCATTCGTCGGGCAGACGATTTCCGTTGCAGTCGTCGCTCGCGCCCGAAGCAATATCCGTTTCATCGACCACGCCGTTGCTGTTGCAGTCCCACACCGCGGCCGCCGCGTTCACCACGGCGCCGGTCAGCGTCTGACCGTCGAGCGACGCCACGCCGCGGGCCGTGCGCAGCACGCGCTCCTTCACCTGCGGCCAGGGCATCTCCGGCAGACGGCTCATCACCAGGGCGAACACGCCGGTGACGTGCGGGGCGGCCATCGACGTGCCGTCCAGATAACCATACCCATCGCCGAGCACGGTGCTGTAGACGCACGTTCCGGGAGCGCCCAGGTCCACACTCGTCGCTCCGCGGTTCGAGAAAATGGCCAGGTTGTCGCGATTGTCGATGGCCGCGACGCCGACAATGTTGTCCAGGGCGTACCCGACCGGGTAATAGGGAACCTTGTCGTTGTCGTTCTTGAAATCATTGCCCGCGGCCGCGATGAAGACGTGGCCGACGGTCTGCGAGGCCTCGATCACGTCGTGGAGCGCCAGCGAGAAGCACAAGGGGTTCTCGCTGCTGCACCCCCAGCTGTTGTTGGACACCCGGATTCCAGCTTGAATGACGTAGTCCATCGCCATCACCGCCGACGACGTGGATCCGCTGCCATTCTGATTGAAGACCTTCAGTGCCACGATCTTGCACTGATGGTTGACGCCGGCCACGCCGATTCCATTGTTCCCGACGGCGCCGATGGTTCCGGAGACGTGCGATCCGTGGCGATGATCGTCCATGGGGTCGGAATCGCCGTTGTGGAAATCGTAGCCGTGAACGTCGTCGATCCAGCCGTTGGCGTCGTCGTCGATGCCGTTGCCGGGAATCTCGCCGGGATTGGTCCACATGTTGCCCGCCAGGTCCGGGTGCAGGTAATTCACGCCGGTGTCGATGACCGCGACGCGGAAATCGGGATCGCCGGTCCAGACGTCCCACGCCTGCGCGGCGCGGATATCGGCCCCCGGCGTTCCTGTGGGGTAGCAGAAGAACCCGAAACCCGGTTGTCCGGTGTTCTGCATCCCCCACAACCGATTGAAGTACTCGTCGTCAGGAACGTCGGCTATGTGAATGGGCGCGTCCTGTTCCGCGTACAGCACCTGCGGTTGGGCCCGGTACGCGGCCAGAACGGCGTCTCGTCGGTCGGGCGATAGCTCCACGATGCACAAGCCGTCGACCGATCGAACGTCATGTACCACGCGGGCGGCGGGGTTCAGGCGGTGAATCGCCCGCCGACTGCTGGAAGCCGATCCCGGCTGGAAGCGGACCAGCAACCGGTCCGGCCGAGGCGCGACCGGTTTGACCGGTCCGCCCGCGGAAGCACCGTCAATCACCTGTAAAAGATTGTCCATGTGCCGTTGGATATCCGGCGAGGGCGACAATGACTGCGATTCAGGCGACTGCGCGCGGGACGCGACCGTCGTCAGCAAACCCATCAGACAGCCCGCCAAACACGGCCCAGCACGACACGCCGACGACAATCTCGTTCTCATTACCGAACTCCAAATCGCCTGTCACCCCCGCGGAGATGTCGTCATTGTATCGTCGCCGTGCAGATTATCATTCGACCGGAGCGCGGTGGCAGCGCTGCGGTTTGGACTAACTCACTGTTAAGTCAGGAAAAATGGGGAAATCGCATTTTGCCTATTGACTCCAATTTGCTTATGTTCTACTCTCCGCGGCAGACGAAAAGCAGGCCATCCGGCTTCGGTCAATGTCGCTCAGCCGTGCGCGTCGCCCATCGGGCGCGCTGGCATGACGAGGTGTTGATTGCGGCTGGGCGGGCCATCGTTGGCGGGACGCTGTCCGCTTCGCGCGGTTCTGAACCGTCGACGTGGATGCTTTCCGGTCGGGAGAGAGGCGCGCTGATTCACGCGAAGGGTCGGACCCATGTCCGACTTTTTCGCACGGCACGCAAAGCGTTATCGGACATAGCGTTGGGCTGCCAAGCCGGCTCCTGATCCCGGGGCTGCGAAAATAGCGTCATTCCGTTTCCAACAGCGCGGCCATTTCAGGCACCATCAAGACTTGATCGGTGGGGACCATGGTAATGACGTCCCACGGGCACACTTGGGCGCACAGTTTGCACCCGATGCAGACGGCCAAATCGATGGTGCAGATGCCCATGGCGTAGCCGGGGTGCCTGGGATCGCCGATTTTGTCGATGCAATCGACCGGGCAAACCGTGACGCAGGCGTCGCAGCCGGTGCACAAGTCCTCGTCGAGGATGGCGAGCTGTTTGGGTAGCTTCTTTTTCTTGGCCATCGATCCACCTGCGCGGCGCCCGGAACCGACCGGTCGAGAATCTACATGGCACCGCGGTCGCTCGCCAGTTTATCGCCCAGCGGAAGGGGCAACAAGAGATCGGGGGCGGTGGGACCGCTGTAAAGTTCATCCCTCGTGAGCTCCGTCCGCGAGCCCGCGCAGCCCAATGCCGATTCGATTGTGTTCCGGGTTCCCGTTGGACGCCGCATTCGTTCCCCCGCCGACGGCCGAAGGTTAGCATGACGCCATGTGGGCGTTGTGGAACTGGGCGCGGATTCACCGCTGGGGGCTGATCGTCGGGATCGGGATGACCGTTCTGACCGCGGCGTTGTTCGTCACCGGCGTGTTCTCGCCCATGAGCCTGTACGTCCTGGACTACAAATTTCAGAAGTTCGGCACGATCGCGGCCGACCCGTCCATCGTCATGGTCGACATCGACGACTACGCGCTGGAACGGGTGGAGGCGTGGCCGTGGCCGCGGCGCCGGCATGCCGATTTGATTCGCGTTTTGGACGAGCTGGGCGCCCGGGCGGTGCTGATGGATATCGTGTTTTCCGAGCCGACGGGCGGCCGCATCGAGGATCCACGATTAAACGCCGATCAGGACGTCGATCCGCGGGAAGTCGCGGCCGGCGAATTGAGCATCGACGCGGCGGTCTGGGACGACAACGAATTCGTCGAGGCGCTGCGGGACGCGGGGAATGTATTCCTGGGTCTGTTCGCGAAAGTGTACAACCCCGGGTTCCCGCCGCAGTCGCTTCGGGCGCGGGTCTACGCGATTCTCGATCACCGACCGAACGTGACGTTTGAGCAATTCGACGTGGAGATGGGAACGGCGTTTCGGGAATTCGTGACCGGAGCGACGCCGCGCGGGCGCGACGCATTGCAGTTCGATGCGCGGGAGCTGTTCGATGCGTATCGCATGGAGCATTTGCTGCAGCGCGAGTACCTGTTGGACAACGAAGCGACGACCGCTCGGCTGGGGTTGACGCGGGCGTTCGTTAACCGGCATTTCGGGTCGGCGAAGCGCAACGTGGCCCGTCGGTTGACGTGGGCGTATCTGACGGACCATCCGGGGGCGAGTTGGGCGGAATCGCGGGCCCATTTCATGCCCGGCGTGGCGGCGGATCATTACGACGCGGACCGGGCGGACCTGTTGCGGGCGTATCGGGCGATTTCGGGCGAGCGCTACGTCGTCGATTCGGCCATTGCGATGCATTCATCGTTCGCGGGACGGGTGCCGCACGCGGACGACCTGACGTTGCCGGTGGACAAGTTCGCGGCCGTCGCGGGCGCAGGCATGGTGACGTTCGAAACCGGCGCGGACGGCGTGATGCGCCGCGTGCCGCTGGTGGCCGAGGCGCGGGGGCGGATGTTGAAGCACCTGGGGTTCGCGACGGCGTGCGCGGTGCTGGGCATCGACGAGAAAACGATCCAGCACGGCGCCGACGGGTCGCTGGTCATGGCCACCGGCGACGGGTTGCGGCGGTGGCGCATTCCGGTCGATGCCAATGGCCGGACGCTGATCAACTGGCACATCGACCGGTCGAATCCGACCTGGTCGGCGAGTTTTACGCATCTGTCGGTGACGCGGCTGATGGCGGTTCCGGAATTGCGGCGGGCGATCGAGTACGACGAGGGGCGGCTGGCGAACGACCGGCTGGAATTCGTACGCGCCAGCGCGGGGGATGCCGCGGCGCGGGTCAACGATTACATCGCAGCGGTGAACGAGCGCAAGGCGCTGCGCTGGTCGGCGGTGACGGATGCGGACCGGGCGCGGCTGGCGGAATTGGAATTGCAGACGGTGCGCATTGAGAAGGAAAGCACCGACCACGTAGTGGGCCTGGCCGACGAAGTGCGTCAGGCCGTGGCCGACGGGTTGGTTCTGTCGGACGACAACCCCGAGGACGTGGCCGCGAAACGGGCATTGGAATTGGCAGACCGCCACGGGAAGGAAACGCCGGTGGAGACGTTTGAGGCCGGCATCGCGTCGAAGCGGGCAAGCCTGGACCGGCTGATGGGGGAGCTGCGGCCGAGATTCGAAGGGAAGATCTGCCTGTTGGGTTATACGGCGTCGGCCGTCGCGGACACCGTGAATTCGCCGGTGTTCGACGAGATGCCGGGCGTGCTGGCCCACGCCAACGTGATCAACAGCATTCTGGCGGACCGTTTTCCGAGCGAAGCGCGACCTTGGATGATGATCGCGGCGATTGCGTTGGCCGGACTGGCGGTCACCGTAATCACCGCATGGCGGGACCTGTGGTTCAGCCTGGCGACGATGCTGCTGCTGGCCGTCGCACTGGAAGGGGCGTCGTTCGCGGCGTTCTACGCGTGGACGGTCCACATTGAGATGGAGGCGGCGGCCGTGGGGGCGGCGTGCATCTGGGCAGCCGTAACCGGTTACCGGCAACTGGTCGAGGAGCGGCACAAACGGGCGTTCAGCACGTCGCTGGCCCAGTACACGTCGCCGGCGATCGCGGCCCAACTGGCCACGCAGTTGTCCCAGCGCGGAGCCAAACTGGACCTGTCGCCGGTGCCACGTGAAGTCACTTGCTTCTTCAGCGATTTGAAGGGGTTCACGTCGATTTCCGAACGGCTGGGAGCGTCACGCACGCGGGAGGTGCTGAATCCGTACCTGGAGGCCATGAGCAAGGTGCTGATCGACCATCAGGCCATGATCAACAAGTTCATGGGCGACGGCATCTTCGCGTTTTTCAACCCGCCATTGATGGCGGTCGAGGGGCACGCGCAGGCGGCGTGCGAGGCAGCGCTGGGTTCGTTCGCGGCGCTCGAGGAATTGAAGGATCGCATGGGGCACGGCGAACTGGAGAAGGAAGTGCGGGCGTTGAGCATGCGCGTGGGGCTGAACAGCGGCGAGGTGTTCGTGGGGGACTACGGCAGCGGGAGCAAGCTGGACTACACCTGCATCGGGGACACCGTGAACCTCGCCGCACGGTTGGAACCGGCCTGCAAGCCGTTTGGAATCCAGTGCCTGATTTCGGAAACCACCTACCGGCCGAGTCAGGACAAGTACGTGGTCCGCCACCTGGGCGGATTGCAGGTGGTGGGCAAGAAGCAGGCGGTCCAGGTCTACGAACTGATCGGCCGGCGCGGGGAGGTCGACGGCGAGAAGCAAGGCTACGCCGCATTGTTCGGGCAGGCCGTGACGCGGTTCCAGGCACGAGATTGGAACGGCGCCTTGACGATTCTGGAGAAGTGCCGGGCGAAGCGATCGGACGATCTGGCCGTCGATCTGCTAACCGAGAACGTTGAGAAGCACCACGAAACCCCACCGCCGGACGATTGGAATCAGGCAATCGAGTTGACGTCGAAATAATGGGCCGGAAGCCACGGGGGCACGAAGAAAGACGGAGTTGCTGAGATTGGAACACGGGAAACGGAAGTCATGACGTCGGCGGCCGACGGACGGGGCCGCGGTGTTCAAGGGGACGGTTGGGGGGTATGATCCGCAATCGAGGCGGTGCCGCGTGATGACGGTCGGGTCCCATGCAGTGGGCCCGCCGGACACCGGGTCAGGCTGGAAACAGAGCAGCCCATTCGGCGTGTTCAGGTGCCGTGGTTTCACCTGACCGTCGTCACGCGTCATCGCTTCTTGAATAGGGACGAAGGGACCGAGGGACGCAGGACAACGACGGTTCAGACGCCGAAGCGGTGAACGTCCAAGGATCGGGAATCGACCGCGGGGGCGAATGGCCTGTGGGTCGGACGGATCGAGAGTAGTTGAATGTCGTACACCGTCCTAGCTCGCCGATACCGAAGTCAGACGTTCGAAGACCTCGTCGGGCAGGAGGCGATCGCGACCACGCTGAAAAACGCGGTGACGCTGGGCCGGGTCCACCACGGCTATCTGTTCACCGGCACGCGCGGCGTCGGCAAAACGTCCACCGCCCGCCTGCTGGCCAAGGCGTTGAACTGCCTGAACAGCGACAAGCCCACGCCCAAACCGTGCTGCGCCTGCGACGCCTGCCGTCTGATCGCCGAGGGCGAGGACCTCGACGTCATCGAGATCGACGCGGCCAGCAACACCGGCGTCGACGACATCCGCCTGCTGCGCGAGAACGCGGCCTACCGCCCGGCGCGCTCGCGCTACAAGGTCTACATCATTGACGAAGTGCACATGCTGAGCACCAACGCGTTCAACGCCTTGTTGAAAACGCTGGAGGAGCCGCCCGAGCACGTCAAGTTCATCCTGGCCACCACGGAGATTCAGAAGGTGCCGGCCACCATCACCAGCCGCTGCCAGCGGTTCGATTTCAAACGCATCGGCGTCGACGCGATCGCCGGTCAGTTGTCGTCCATATTGAAGCAGGAAGGTCTGGAGGCCGACGACGCCGTGATCCGGCGAGTCGCCCGCTTGGCCGATGGATCGATGCGCGACGCGTTGTCCCTGCTGGATCAGGTCGTGGCCTCGTCGGGTGGGCAATTGACGGTGGCCGCATTGGAAGACATTCTGCCCAGCCCGCACGACGAAGCCGTGGCGGCGCTGATCGACCAGGTGGCCGACGGAAACGCGGCCGGGGCGCTGGCCTGCGTCGATCGGGCCTATACCAACGGTCAGACCGCCGACAGGTTGTGCGAACTGCTGATCGGGCATCTGCGCACGCTGATGTTGATGAACGTCTGCGGCGCGGATTCGGAACTGGTGGACGTAGCGTCCAACGTGCGCGACGCGATGACGTCGCAGGCCGGTCGGTTCGACGCCCCGACGTTCGTCTACATGATCGGCCTGATGGAAGAGACGCGGCGATCGGTGAAGTCGAGCGTGATGTCGCGGGCCTTGGTGGACGCGGCCGTCGTGCGGCTGGCATTCGCGGAGAAGTTTACGGAAATCGAAGCGTTGATCGCGCGATTGGACGCCCAATCGGACGGCGCGGCGGTCACGGAATCGACGTCGAGCACGAAGATGGGAAACCGTCGATCCGCGGCGTCAACGGAACGAGGCGGCGAAACGCCGGCGGTCCGGCCGGCGCCGCGCGCGGAAACGCCAGTGTCATCGTCCGTCACGATGCCGTCGCGCGGCACGGCGTCGGGCGGCCATTCAGCGGTAAAAGAAAAAGCGACCGGCGGGCCGGCGGCGGCGGCGCCGCGGCTTGATTCCACGGCGGGATCAACACCCGGCGCGCGTCCCACGGTCGGTCGATCGGTGAGCCCCGCGCCGTCGAAGCGCCCATCGCCAACGCCGTCCATGACGAGCGGCACGAAGCCGTCGCGCGGGGCCGCGACGACGCAACCCGTGAGTTCGGCCGACGAGGTTCGAGTGCGAAAAAACCCCGTGGTTCGTCAGGCGCTCGACCTGTTCGACGGCACGGTGGTCAGCGTGCAACGCACGGTGCGGACGGAAGAAGTCATCCCCGCGGCCGACGATCCCAGTGCCGCGTCGCCGGAAGATGATTCGAATCAGGATGCGGCGGGCGAGAGCGAAACAGGAGAAACATGATGCTGGGTGGGCTGGGGAATCTGCCGGGATTGATGAAGCAGGCCAAGGCGTTTCAGGAGCGGATGGCCTCGCTGCAGCAGGAGCTGGCATCGAAGCGCTTCGAATGCGAATCGGGCGGCGGGGCGGTGAAGGCCGTCGTCGACGGCAAGGGCGTGCTGATTTCGGTCCGCATTCAACCCGACGCGGCCGCGGACGTCGAGTTGTTGGAAGACATGGTCACGTCGGCCGTCCGCGCCGCGAATCAGAAAGCCCACGACGCCATGCGCGACACCATGTCGCAATTGACCGGCGGAATCAACATACCGGGATTGACCGACATGCTCGGAACCGGCGGAAGCTAGTGCTCCATCGCAGCTTATTTTTCGGGTGGCACGGGCAAGCGTACTCGCTTGCCCGTGGTCTCGCCCGCCGAGCGGCGCCCTGGTTTCATCGATTCCCGCTCAGCCTATACGGACAACGGAGTACCGTTGTCCGTGCCACCCGGCGCAGAACTTTCGCTGCGACGGAGCACTGGCGTTGCGGTGCACCTGTAGTATCGGGTCAGGAACCGCCCCACTCACGCGGACCCATGTGCCGCCCCACCGACCCGTTCGTTGACCCCGGTCGACGATTGTCCATAATGGATGCCGGGTTCGGCATTCGGCCGCGTTCGGGACGGTTTGCACCTGAAAATGAACAGATCACGAAACATTCGGGCTCTGCGCGCGTCGCTCGGCATCGCCACGTCGGCCGCAATGTCGGCCTGCACGCCGACCGGCGACACGGGCATGAACGACAACGGACCGATCGACTCCCCCGGCGGCGTCTTCTGGAGCGCGGTGTTTGACGCTTCCAAAACCGGCGTCCTGACCGGCGTGTGGGGATCCGGGCCCGACGACGTATTCGTGGTGGGCGGCGCGGGCGAGGATGGCGAAATCTACCGTTTCGACGGAACCACATGGGCCGGCATGGCCATTCCCATCCGCGCTCCGCTTCAAGGCGTCTTCGGGTTCGCGTCGAACGACGTGTTCGCGGTCGGCGACGGTGGAACGGTGCTCAACTTCGACGGCGAAAGCTGGGCGCCGCTGAACACCGGCACGACCGAAACGCTTCGCGACGCGTGGGGTACGTCGTTCGACGAACTGTGGATCGTCGGCGGACCGTCGGCCGACAGTCAGCCGACCATTCTGCGTTACGACGGGTTCGCGTTCGCCCGATTCGGCCTGCCCGTCATCGATCGGTCGGCCCCCATTCTGTACGGCGTATGGGGCGACGGGGTGAACGTGTACGCCGTCGGATCGGCCGGCGTCATTCTGCAATTTGATGGAACGACATGGACCCAGGCCCCCACCGGACCCGCGGTCGAACCCGCGGCCAACGCCGACCTCAATTCCATCTGGGGCACCGGCCCGGACAACATTGTGGCCGTCGGGGGCGCGGCCCACGCTCGCATCGCGGTGTATGACGGGCGCAGTTGGACGGCACAACAATTCTCCGACACCCCCGGCCTGCGCGGCGTGTATATGACCGAGCCCGACCGGGCCATCGTCGTCGGCGACGGCGGCTACGTGGGCAGCTTCAATCCGCAAACGCGCGAATTGACCGACGAATCCTCCGGCGCGTCGGCGGCGCTGCTGTCCGTTTGGTCCGATCGGCCCGACGCGTTCTACGCGGTGGGCGGGGCGACGACGCCGCTGGCCGGTGTCGCGCTGATTCGCACCCCGGACGAGCCGGGTATCGACGTGACGGAACCCCAGCCGGCCCCGGAACCGGTTGTGCCGGAAACGTCCATCGAGATCGGCCGGGCCAACGGCGAGGAATTCGTGCTCATCGCGGACGGCGGCGACATGCCCATGTTCAGTTTCGGGCAGGGTGGCATACACATGTTCCTCAGCTACCGCGTGATGGGCTTCCGGGCCAACCCCAACGTCACGGTGACGATCAGTGCCACGCGCGTGGAGGATTTCG
This sequence comes from Phycisphaerales bacterium, assembly GCA_013140575.1. Taxonomy (GTDB): domain Bacteria; phylum Planctomycetota; class Phycisphaerae; order UBA1845; family UBA1845; genus JABFSN01. The sequence goes on from JABFSN010000168.1 coordinate 43,098, forward strand.
CGCCCGTGATTCGCGAGTTCGCCCAATTGGAAGACATGACCGAGATCGAGCCGGGCGTTAACCAAACCCTGGACCGGCTGGTCCGCGTCGATTCCATCGTCTCGGCCGACATCATCGACCGGGAGATTCTCATCCTCGTGACCGTGACCGACACGCTGAACCCGGCCGTCACCGCCACCGTTGGACAACGCCTGCACCTACTCCCCCCGCCGTAACGCGATCACCTGCGCACCATTCACAATCTTCGAATCGAAATGAAATGCCGGGGTATCGCGCGCCGTTGACTGGCTGGGTGGCGACTTGCAGACCGCACGTCGGGCGGCGCCACGGTCAGGCGGTGCGGGACGTCCGCCGTCGACCGACGGCAGGCTTTGCCCGGCGGGCGGCTCTCGCCTCCAGCCATTTTTTGAAAGACGCCTGGCTCTCGCCCGAAGCGCGCCCCGCCAGAAGCCCCTCGACGCTGATGTCCTCGTCCAGGTCTTTCCAGTGAATGCCGTGCCCGCGCCCGATCAGTCGCCAGTTGCCGCGCTCCCGGGCGCTGGCGTGCAACAGACGCGGATACCAGACCAGCGGCGCCGATATCGTGCGGCCGTCGCTCAACTCCACGCTCAGCGCATCGTCACTCAAATGCACGCTTTCCGCGGTGGGGAGGGTCAGTTCAAGGGCCGAAATACTCATTCCATTCCTCGATCAGTCTTGTTTCCTGTTTCCGCAGCAGCGCTTCGATTCGGCTGAGTTCCCTGCGCGAAAAGCCGCCGCTCCGCGCCAGCCGCACCGGATCGAGCCAGAACTTCGCGACTTTGTCCTCGCGCTCGACATGCACGTGAATCGGCTCCGTACGGTCGCCGGCGTAGAAGAAGACGCGATAAGGCCCGATGGTGGCAACGGTCGGCATGGCTCGCACTCATCTTCGTCCGCGTTGCCGCGCGGGTCGTTTTCGTTCGCCATCGGCGCTCCCGCCCTTGGATCCCGGGTGTTCGAACGGACGCGATGGGAAACACCACGAGCCGACTGACGCCGCTTCCGCCAATCCGGGGGATTATCCAAGCCGATCGGAGAATGTCCAGACCGGTCGGGGAATCGGCGCGGGGCAACCGCGCCATTGCACGTTTCAATCGTCGCCAATGTCCGGCGGGGGTTCGCCGTCGGTGTGGGTCAGCCGCCCTCCAGATCGGCCGTGATCTGTTCGGCCACGTCCAGCGCCGCGCGGGCGTTGGACGGGTTGTGCACGCCGCGGCTGCTGTCGGCGTCCACGAACTGATAATTGAACTTGGCGTTTGCGAGCTGGGCGCGTTCGTCGTCCGTGGCCAGTTCATCGGGATTGATGTACGCGTCGTTGGTCATGTCGAAAAACGGGGCCAGCGCGGCCAGACGCATTTGGATGTCGGACTGGAGATCGGCGCGGAGCGTGCCCGCTTCTTCGGCCGTGTGACAGTCGAGGCAGCCGGTGTATTCCGGCGCCTGGTGCTCTTCGATATCCTCGTCGAACGGGTTGAACGTGTGACCGGTGACGTTGGGGTTGCCCTCGTCGGGTTCCTCGACGTCGTGCAGGATCACGTGGCATTGGGCGCAGGCCTGTCCGGCATCGGTGGCGACCAACGTGCCGTGGGCATGGGCCTGTTCGAGCGCCGAACCGTCGGCCTGAACGGCGCCGACGCCGGTCAACATCTCAAGCTGCGGATGGTGCGGAGTGTTGCCGGGCAGTGCTTCTTCGCCTTGCGTGTGACACTCGCCGCACAGCGTCGCCACGGGGGCGCGCAGTTGCACGTCCTGGTCCACGCCGCCGTGCGGGGCGTGGCAGGTGGCGCATTCGATGGTGTTGACCGCGGTCACTACCGTTGGAATTTCCACCGTCTCGCCGTCGGCGTTCAGTTCCACGGCCCGGCGATAGTCCTGCGAATGGCATTGCAGGCAGCGATCCTGCGCGAAATCGTTCTCCTTCAGCGTCTGCAACGCACGGGCGTGACGCGAACTTTCCCATTCGTCAAACGTGGGGTGATGGGCATCGGTGTGGCACGCCCCGCAAACCGCGGACGACAGGTCGATGGTCGGCCGCGATGCTCCGTCGGCGGGGTTTCTTGCGTGGTCGCCGGCGGCGCCGTGACAGTTCTCGCATTGCACGCCGACCAGTTCCGGCGTGGCGGTCTCATCGACGAAACCGTCGGTCTCGCCGAAGCCGACGGTGTGGCACGGCAAACAGACCGCGTTGGTGTGCTGTCCGATGGCCCGCAACGACTCGATCGCGTTCGCATGGGGCGTCTCGGCCCAATCGACGTGCGTGTTGCCGTGGCAGTCCATGCAGACATCCGCGCCGACGAACGCCTTGCCCACGGGCGTTGCGTTGTCGTTACCGTTGCCGTTTGCGTTCGTATTGCCATTCGTGTTCGCGTTGGTGTTTCCATTCATGTTATCCGTGCCGTCCGTCGGGCAGCCGGTGATCAGCGGGATGGACGCGACGATGGTCAGGCACCCGAAAAACACAGCCGATAGGGCACGAATGTTTGGCCGATGAGTCGAGCGAGTGTCCACGATGAGTCCTTTCATGTCCGGGCGCGCGAGCGCCGAGCCTGTGCGTCAGCACGACGTGCTCGTTCCGGCCCGAAACCGGCACGACGGGGCTGTACGTATTCGAGATTCTCTCCTGCCCGGGAAACCGGACGGGAGCATGGGTAACGCGAGCGCGCCACCGTGTCAACATTCTATCGGATCGGACCCGCACCCATCGTGAATCGAGAAACGCCCGCCATCACGGTTGCGAGTCCGACGCCGGATGAGCGCCGTCGGCCGCGTTCGCATCGATTGCATGGGGAATGCCGAGCAGGTCGATGTGATATCGTTTTCCGAAGAATGATTGTTCCGTTTCCGAAATATGACCCAGATAGCCCAGAATCAACGCCGTGAACACGCCGGCCAAACCCAGCGCGATCGCAAACGGGCGCTTCCGCGGATGTCGATGCGGGTTGCGGTCCAGGAACGGCCAGAACAGCAGCAACACGAACGGCAGGGAACAGGCGAAAATCCCGAACACGGCGCCGTACCGGCCTTCGAAATACTTCAACAGCTGATAGCTGGGCAGGAAATACCATTCCGGCTTGATGTGTTCGGGCGTGGAAAGCGGGTCGGCCGGAACGCCGATCTCCCACGGCCAAACGACGGACAGCGTCACCAGCACGGCGACCAACAACACGGCCACCACGCCCTCCTTGGCCACGTGTACGGGGAAAAACGGGATGCCGCGTTGTGAGTCGAGCGGCCGTTCCTTTCCGACCGGCTCGAGCGTGGACAAGTTATGGATGCGCATCAAGACCAGATGAATGACGACGATGCCGGTCAGAATCCACGGAAGGATGATGACGTGCACGACGAAGAACCGCGATAGGGTCTCGCCGCCGACGGCGTCTCCGCCGCGGAGCATGGTCTGCAACCACGGGCCGATCAACGGCACCTTGTCGGCCGACTCCGTCCCGACCGTGGTGGCCCAGAAGGCGATCTGGTTCCACGGCAGCAGGTATCCGGTGAAGCCGAACACGATGGTGCAAATGAACAGCAGGACGCCGGTCACCCAGGTCAGTTCCCTGGGTTTTTTGTAGGCGCCGGAAAAGAACGTACGCATCATGTGGCACAGCACCGCCAGGATCATCAACGATGCGCCCCACGCGTGAATCTGCCGGTACAGCCATCCGAAATTCGCCTCGGCCGTGATGTATTGAATGGACTTGTGCGCGGCTTCCGGCGTCGGGCGGTAATAGATCAACAACAGAATGCCGGTGATGGTCTGACTCAGAAACAGCAGCAGGGACAGACTGCCGAAGACGTGCAGCCACCCGGTATGCGGCGGCAGGCGTTTGTGAATCTGTTTGTCGAGAAACGCGCCGACGGGCTCGGTATCGAAACGGTCGGCGAAGAACCTCGTGACACGGGATTTCATCGTCATGGACACCTGTCATCGTCCGCCGGTCGGCGGCTTTCGCACGCCGAGCCGGAAAGAGTTCCGGCGAATCGGGGTGCGAGGAAGGATTCTCGCACCCGCGAATTCGCGCACCCGCGATGCTCGTCCGCCCTCCCGGGCGGACATGGATCTCGGGCCCGTCAACCAGGGACTGAAGTCCCTGGCTACGATCGTGCGCCCTCCGGGCGAAGTAGCCGCCGCACGATCGCGGTCACGAATGGCCCGGGTCCAATCGTGTTGGTAGTCACGCGGCCGACACGAAGACGGCGTCACCCACTTGTTTGGTGACGTACTTCACCAGCGGAGACGGCGGCGGGCCGGACACCACGTGGCCATTCTCGTCGAAGACGGCCGCGTGGCAGGGGCACAAAAACCGCTTTCCGCCCGCGTCCCACTTCACCAGACAGCCCAAGTGGGTGCAGACCGCCGAAAATGCCTTGAAGCCGTTGCGGTCGCGGACCACGACGACGGCCTCGCTGCCCACGCGGATCATGGCGCTCTGTCCGGGCGTCATGTCCTTGGCGCCGGGCAATTCGACGCTTTCGGCACCGGATGCGCGGGCCGCGGGCCATAGATACGCGATCGCGGGCAGGGCCATGGCCGCGCCCGCGATCGACGAACAGAACCCGATGATGCCGTCCAAAAAAGTTCGCCGGGTCGGTGGTCGTTGCGTCTGCATAATCCCAATCCGTGCTTGCCGATTTTACGCGAGTTCCGTCGTACCTGATTCGTCGGGTGGCACGGGCAAGCGTACGTACGTGTTTAGCGTTGTCCGCGGCGCGTCCTCCGCCCCTACCGGGGCGGGGTTTCACGCGAGACGCAGTCCACGGGTTGCGCGATGCTGCGCATCACTCCACCCGTGGCCACAGTCCGCCGCCCCGCCGGGGCGAAAATGGATGCGTGGCGTAAAACTTCGCAAAACACGTACAAGCGTGCTCGCTTGCTCGTGTTTTCAGCCCGGGCACCCTCGCTTCGCCTAATCATAATCGCCCGTGGCGCATGGACAACCGGTTTCCGTTATCCACGCCACCCGACCCGAAACAGCGGCTGCGGCGAACCGCGAGCCCGGTCCATGACAGTTCGTCCCGACCATTCATGTTCCGCATGATCGTGGCCGTACGTCCAATTGCAAGCGGTCCATCGCGAATGATCGCTCGATTGATCGGCATGCAGCCTCTCCAACGTGTCGCTCGCCGCCGCGCGCCCTGAATTCCCCGCTCGACGGCCATGTTAGCGGGGTTCGCAGGAACACGACACGGACCTTCGAAGGTCGGGAGAATCGGCGGAATGCAGCCACGATCGGGGACACGTTCGCAGGGTGTGGCATCAGGCGGGGAGCCACCGGGCCAATGCCGACCGATAGGGTTCCGGAATCGGGATCGCCTGCCATGTCGCGGTGCTAATGAACGTGACGAAATGAACGACCTCCGCCGTCGTCTCGCCCGTCGCAACGTTGACCAGCTTGAAGCCGAACGCCGCCCGGCGGTTCCCGACCTCGCGAATGGTCAGATGGACGTCGGCCTGATCGCCGAATCGCAGCGGCCGCCGATAAACCACGTGCAGATCGACGGTGGGCATCCCCACCTTGTGCTCCTGAACCATCGTCCACCAGGGGAGCTTCAGTTCGTCGGTGAAAAACTCCTCGAGAACGCGGCAGCACATATCGGCCACCCGCGGATAATAAAGCACCTGGGCGAAATCCACGTCGTCCAGGTGGATGCGGACCCGCCGCGTAAATGTTTGGACCGTCACCGGGTTCATGCCCACCCCACGTGCTTGCCGCCCCCTCGCGGTTTCGCCCCTGACCGGCCTGTTCCGACCTGCCGACCCGGGGCACCGCGGAATTCTATCCACCGCCGGGGGCGGCGTCCCGGCGGACTTGTCAGCGTCCATCGGCGGGATATGATTCGGAAAGCGACGCGGGTGTAGCTCAGTGGTAGAGCGTCACGTTGCCAACGTGAATGTCGAGGGTTCGAGCCCCTTCACCCGCTGTTCGGGCAGGCGTGGTCCACGAGCGACAACGGCGTCCAACTCTTGTCACGGGCGAGAGTTACGACGCCTTCGCCGACCGCTCCGAAAACCTCGCAAACATGCCCGTTTTGCCAATGAGTGCCTACCGCTGACGCCGATGGACGCGCGTACGTGGAAGGTTTAGTGGAAGGTAAATCGGCGAGCGCGCAATAACGAACTCCGGAGAGACCGAAATTCGGCCCGTCAACCCGGTTGGATTGAGTGACTTTTCTGCGGGCCGGAGCGCGTCGTTCAGGACGTAACCCGGCGGCGTTGGGGGGCGTCGTGGGCGACGGTGATGGCGCTCAGCGACGTTTCGGACGGCGTCAGCGGGGGAAGGGCCGCAATCGCCCCGGCCACGTCGAGGAGCTTTGGATCGGTGTAGATGTTCGCGGTCAACTCGGGTTTCGAGTGCCGCATGGCGGCCTGCGCTGTGCGAAGCGGTATGCCGGCCGCGCACAGGTGCGTGCCGAACGTCACCCGTAGGGCGTGAATGTCCACGACGCGATTGCGTTCGTCCCGCTTTGGAATACCCGCCGTGGCGAGGTCGCGATCGAAGATGCGGGTCAAACCCGAGGGGATGCGGAACAATGGCGTAGACAGGGGCAGTCTGGCGGGTATCGGCTTCCGTTTTGTGCTCGCCTCATCCTGCAGCATTTCGAGCCGTTCAGTCAGCCAGGCCCGCAGTTCGGCCACCAAGTCCGCTCGTAACGGGATGTCCGATCCCCGACGATTCTTTTCATCGGAGGGATTCAAGACGGCGAACGCGACGTGACTGTGGAGTTCGAGTTGTCCGACGGCCAACGAGGCCAGTTCGCCTTTGCGGAGGCCGGTCAGAAATAGAGTTTTGTAAATTAGTGCCCGTTCACGCCCGGTCCGCTCGAGCCGGGCGAGCAGGCCAGGATTGTTCTTGAGCGCCTCGCGGGCCCGTTCCGCGGCCGCGTCGAGGTTCTCGACGGTCAGGGGTACGCGTTTCCACGTCGCCCGGCTCCGAGGCGCTCGATCGGCGTCGGCGTCGGTCGGGGTGATTCCGCGGCCGTACTCGGCCAGGGGTCGCAGACGGGCGACCTTCAGGAGGCGCAGTAGTTCCGCCACCGTCAGAGCCCGACGTTGGTGCCGCCGATCCGCGTTCTGATCGGCCCGCGGCAGGTCGGCGAACGGATTCCGCGTCAACCGGTGCGTCCGTCGGCACCAATTCCCGAAGCCGATCAGGCTTTCGCGATAGCCGTTGCGCGTCGCCGCGCCCATGCCCGCATCGGCCTGCGCCACAATCCATCGCTCAACCGGCCCAGGCGACAATTGCTGGAGCCGTGTAAACCGGCAGGCGCGCGCGAGACGTTCCAGCCTCCTCAGAACCATGCCCATCCGGCGCGGGTCGCTGCCCTTGGCCCGCAGATGCCTTTCATATGCGGCGACGTGCTTTGACAGCGGCGACGTTGCGTGATCGGCGATATCGGTCTCCGCCGTTGTCAGGACGCCGGCGCGCACGAGTTCGGCGTTCCGCTCGAGCTTGGTCAGCACCGTCCGGGCCGCGATCTCGTCCTTGCAGCCCGTGGCCACCTCGACGATTTCACCGTTTCCATCGCGATAGCGAGCCAGGAACTGCCGGGACTGGCCCCGAACGCGGAGTTTGCCATCCTGGCAATCGACGACCTCGCCTGACCGACGCTGGCCGTTCCGCAGTTGCCACCGGGCGATACGCACGCCGCCCTGCTCGGTGATCTCGGCGCCGGCAGGCACCGGCATGGTGTATCGTTTGCGAAAAATCATTCCCATCGGTTGCATCCGACCCGGATCCGTACCGGGTGCCCCAAGGGAGCGGTCACGCGCCGAGGAAGGCAAGGCAAGCCGGCCGCCTGTTTTCGGCTTTTTTCTGGCCGCGGCGGCTGTCCCGGGGTGCGAAGCCGCGAGAACTTCCCAAGGCCACGGACCGGCCAGCCCAACCTGTCAAACTTGGTCCCACGGGTCCCGATCCGCTTCACTTGCCCATTCGGCCTGCTGGTTCAGATCGTCGACCGACAGCTCGCCGGTCGGTCCGTTCAACCCCGTTCCCGAAGTCGTTCCCGAAGACGACCCGCGTTTTTCGCGAATCCCCGAAGTTCCCGAAGACGTTTCGTAAACTCGTATATCATTCACACCATCCACAACGCCCTTTTCCAAGGTCGCCTTCGCGAATTTAGAAACCTCTTCGGGGACTTCGGGGAACTTCGGGAAACTGCCATTTGAATGCGGGGTTTTACATCCGGCGTCTTGGGGCGACTTCGGGGGACGCACGTCAGGAATCAAGCGAACCTGATATTCGTGTCGTTCCCGTTGCTGTTCGTCGTGGTAGGTCCGACGTTCGATTTCGTGTGCGTCGATGATAATGACGTGGCTGGAACCGAAGCAGGACGCCAGCCTCCGGCCTACGCCTCGCATTGCCTTGTCGCGAGTTACATCTAATTGCAGGTTGCCGCCCTCGGCCCCGACTCCGGGGATCTCGATCCCGGCGTCATCCAACAGGTCGATCAGCCGGTGGGTGTGAAGCCATTGGTCGATTGCTCCGGCCCTCGCGACGGCCATCACCACGTCCCGAAGCCAGGTCATGGAGGGCGTGCTGACTCGGCGTTGTTCGCCCTGATGGCCGACGAGCAGGGGGGCCTCGCCCAACACGTGCTGGGCGATCCAATCGAGCGTCTGCGCCCACGCTCGGAAGTCGTGGCGGGTCTCGTTGGTCCCTGGCCTCCCAGCCTCGAACCACATCCGAACGACGGCGAAGACTGCCGCAAGATACTTTGACGGATTTGCCCGAACGTGGGCGAGGATGTCGCCCTCGACGTATCGTGCAAACCGGTAGTCTTCCGGCTGTTTCCGTAACCTCACGATGGCCGAACGGTTGGAAAGGTCACGCGTCGTTTCGGCCCGATTCGACGTGAACATGATGACGAACCGACGCGGATCAATCGCGACGTTCTTGGAATACGCCGTCCGCGCCGTAAACACGTCTTCGGTCAAGAACGATTCAATCTCCGTCGAGTTGATCTTGTCCCGCATATTGTCGAACGAGATGAACGGCTCACCGGCGATCAGCTTCGCGCTGAATTGTTCGTCCACGCTCCCGACCCCGCTCTTCCGGGTCGTGATGGTCGCGACCTTGCGGCCATAGATCGCCGCGGTTAATTTGTTGCGAAACCCCTTACCTGCCTGTGAATGGTCGGCCTCAGTCATGTCCATCGGCAGTCGGCACCGCGAAAGCTCGCCGAACACCAACGCGGGTGCGATCACCGACGCCAGCGCCCGCGAACGGTCCGACGGCGAAGCGAATTGAAAATCTTTGAGAAGCTCGTCGAATAATTGCCGTGCCTCCTCGACCGTCACGTCGGGGACGGGAGCTCCGGCCGCGTAGATCCCGCTCGCACGGTCATAGCCGCACACTTGAACGAGTCGGCCATCACGTTCGATCGTCACGGGACACGATGAAAGTAGCTTGAGTTCCGGCAACTGCGACACGAATGCCTCGGCGTGCATGATTGCCTTTGCGACGGACTCACTGCACAAAGCAGGCTTCAGTTTGGGCTCGTCACCCCTCGTGTCCCAGCGTGCCAGCTGCGCTACAGTTTCAAACTCGGATTGCAAATGCTTGGGCTCGAGTACCTCCAGTGTTTCGCCGTGTTGGTACCGCGCCACGGCACCGCCGCGATTGAAGACTCGTTCGGTCCGGCCAAGCAACGCCCCAAGGTCGCGCCCCACCTCGGTGTAGGTTCTTACTCCGTCCGGCAATGTGACCACCGGCAACCGGTCGCATTTGGCTCCGCTGCGAGGCTTTGCCGGCGATTCTGCAAACGCATACGCTTTTTGAACCGTCGTCCGTACCCAATCGTCGCGTTCGCCCTTGTCGCATCCGTTGTCGGCGCACCACTGCCGTATAGCCGTTTCGACCTCCGCAGTCGGCACGCTATGGCGAACCAATTCCGTCGCGATGCTCATGGCAACGGCGGACCGCGACGTGTCGCGCATGCCCGTCGCGTCGCCTTTCCAGCGCTTGGCCAACAGGGTGTTCGGTTTGCCGATCAGTGATTGCACGCGCGGAGACAGTCCGTCGGAGGAGACGGCCGCGCTAATTTCCGCCGGTTTCTGTAGCTCGCCGAAGCCCAGCTGCATTGCGGTCATTCGCAGGTCGGCCTCGGACACACGAGTGACCGATTTCATTGCGATCATCGGGTCGATCGTGTTCCAGTCGTCCTCCAGGTCCACGAAACGAGACTGACCCCACAGCGGGTATCGGATCAGATTGCCGATGCACTTGCCGGTCAGGGTGTCCTGCTTGGGATAGACCTCCTTGAATTTGATGCCGATTCGGGTTTCGACGCCCCGCCAGAACGCACGAACAATCCATGCTTCAATCGGTTCGATGAAGAAGAGCCAGACGTGCGCCGCGCATCCGCTTTGAGAGATTTCGACCAGCGGCGTGAATCCCGACTTGACCAGCTCGAAATACAACGCCTCGGCCTTCTCCCGCCACCGCGGGTCCGGGGCATGCGTCTTGTTGTCGAAATCAACCGCCGAGAAGAAGCACGTGTTGTCCAGCCTCGGCGAATAGACGCCCAGGCAGCGCTTCCCTGACAAGTGTTCCGCTTCGAGGCGTTCCGGGGTGATCGATCCGCGTTCCCAATCGAACCCCCTGCCCGTGGCGACGGCGATGATGTCGTCGCGGCCCCTGAAAAGTTCCACCATGAGTCGGGCGACAGCTTGCGCGGCAGTCCTCAACGTCGGCCCCGCTTTCCGGTGACCGGAAGGGTCGCCGCGCCGGCCCGTCCCTGGCCTGCGGCGGTTCGGATCCCTTGGCTGGTGACGTGGCTGAGCGTCTCATGCCCCGACAATGCGAGCGGGAATCCCGTGGCCGCGTGCTTGCTGGTCACGAGCGGTGAGCCCCGGGCTGTTGGACGGGGCACCGCGCGGCGATCCACTGCTCCAAATCAATTCGGCGCCATCGAACCAGCGCGCCGAGCTTGACCGGACGCGGCATCTTGCCGCTGTCGGCCATTCGGTGGATGTGGCGGATCGAACAGCCGCCCAGAATCGTTGAAACGGCCCGGACATCCAGCATTTCAGCGGCAATGTTCGGTCGTGGATCAAGATTGACGGTGCGCCCGTCGGAAGACTGCACTTGCGTAGTCATTTTGAAGCCTCCACACATCGGAACTGGCGAGCACTGTGCCCGCGTGACGCGTGGAGTCTCGTCTAGAAAGTACCGTTCGTCAGTAAGCAACGGTATAGCAATGGTATAGCAATGGTATAGCAACGGTGCGCACCGTTCATCGCGAACGGTAGTGTGCTGCTAGTCGTGGGTAACCGCGGACAGCAGTTCGTCGCCGCGGCGCGTGAGCCAGTACCCGCCCTTCCAGCCGAGCTTGCTTGCAGCGAGCTTCCGGTGCACCAAATCGGACAGTGGTACCTTGAAGCCACTTCTGTTCTGTTGCGAACCTTCGGCCTTCACGGCGATCTTGGAGGCATCCTGCAGGGACTCTGCATCGAGCGCCTTCAACTCGCGCAGCGCGATCATGCAGTTCCGTTGACGGTCGGTGAGCGAGTTCCAAAGTTTGAGCTTCGCGTCTGACTCCGTGAGTTCCGCTTCTCCGCCATTCGGGGCGCCGTCCGTTTTCATGATTGGCGTCGCGTCCGACTCCAAAGGGATGGCTTCGCCCTCGCGAATCGTATTGCGGTGGTCGTCTATCGGATCGGTCCCATTCATCGCCCCGGCCGACGCACCCGGGGGCGATGCGACGACGATCTGATCCCGGAACAGCCCGCATGCCGTGGAGCACGCTTCGGCGCGGAGCTTGATCCGGTGCCGCTGATCGGCTTCGTCTCCGTCGGGTTCGCCCAGCGCCGATTCATCCTCCACGAACGCATCAGGCGGACGGCTCCATTCCTTGAATACGCGGCGACCCGGTGGCAGGATTCCCTTGGCCCGCAACTTGGCCGTCCAAATCCTCAAGGCCTCCCGGCGGCCCGGCGCCATCGATCGAAGCTCACTTGCCGCGAAGTATGTGATAATGGGTGCGACGCTCGCGTCTATTCGCACGTGCTGCCAGTCCAATTGCGAAGCGTCGGGGTGAAACAACCCCGGGTGTTTCTTGATCTGGCGTTGAATGGCGAATGTCCACAGCCGGCACGTGCGTTCGTGGCCGGGAGTGCCGAGAAACCCCTCAATGACGTGCGCGAACGGTCCTGTTGTATTCAAAATCCAAGACCGTTCACGTTCCCAGTCGGGCAGCAAGCCGGCATCGGCTGCGGCGTTCAGTAGCGTTGCCGCTTGCAGCAGGGCCGCTCCGAAGTCGTGCTCTAGGTGCGACATCTTGGCCGTTTCCGCTCGGCCTGCGAGTTCAGTAAACTTGTCGCCGAGGCCTTGAAACATCTTGGCATGCCTCCTTGCGATTTCGTTACGGGCCACGTCATCCTCCTGTTGTTTGGTGAGTGATGTTTCCTGTGCCGTTCGTGTAACAAGAATGGTCCCCTCGTTCGAAGCCGATCCGGTTGGGATGTCCGGCGCATCATCGAAATGAATCGCGATGTGATTGGCCACGGCTCCCAGCATGTTGCATATCCGGTGTAGGCGATTAAGGCGCCCGTCGTGCCCGCGAATCGGAATGGAACCCTCGTTTATCGATTCCGCCAGTTCAATCCACGTGTGCCACGGACGCCCTGTCGTTTTTTCGACTTCCGCGGCCAACGATGCAATCCAAGTTGCGACGATTCTAACCGCGTCCATTCGGGCCGACTGGATTCGGCGCTTAAACTGGCGTGCCGTCAGCCTATCAGAGGAAAGCAGCAAGTCACGCAACTTGCCTTCTGCCTCGCATATGCATCGGTTCGTCTCTGAGCCTCCCGGGCGGCAGGATCGAAAGTGCCCGATAAATGATTCCGCGAAATCGGTCGCATTCTTGAGCGCGGATTCTCCCGTTATCTTTTTCGATCGTTGCGTTGCTCGCTGCTGCGTCTCTTCGAGCGCCAGCAGCATTTCCGCAAGGTACGTAGCGGTTTCGAATTCCGCCGGGGTTACGAATTCAATTTCAGTTGCTGGCGATGCGTCGTCGATCACGGTTCACTACCTCATCGAGTCGTGACCCGGTTCCGAAGCCAATTCCGACCCGCCGACGATTCTACGTTGGACCCGCGGCGCGACAACGCGGTGTGCCTGATTCCTCGAAGTCCCGTGAGAATCATCTGGAACCGGTGTGCGGTGCGAACAGTTCGCACCGATGGAAAATTACAGGCCAGCCGCCCTTCCGAAATCGGAATGCCGCAACCGGCGGCGCCCGAGAAGTTCGAAACGCAATGTCGGGGTGCCGAGAACAACAGGCCTGTTAACCCGAACAACCAGTTAACCGCGAGAGGTCGATAGTTCGATAGGTTTTCGCGCCGCCTCGCGCTGAATCGGTCTCGAATCGAGAGCGCCCGACACGACTCGCGACGCCGTTTTCGCAAACCGATAGTCGGGCCAAGAACCGCGTTTGGCGCAACAACGCGTGGGTTTTGGACTTGCGGCGACTCGTCGACGCGGCCCACGCGCACGGACCCGTTAACCAAAGGGCCGCCCGATTTCGCGGCGGCCTTCTCACCTCCCCGAACGCATCCCTAGTGTTGCGTCACTCGTTAATCTTCGGGTACAGTCGGCGTAGCTTGATTCGGGCGTCGGCGGTGGTGAATCGCCAGTCGATGATGGCGCGGCTGCGGCTGCGGCTGCGGTTGCGGTCGTTCTGCCAGCGGTCGACGGCGGCGGCGAGCGTGGGTTGATCGGGAACGCGATCGCCCATGCACTGCCGCGAGAGCACACCCAGTTCGATTTCCGCCATGTTCAGCCAACTCCCGTGCTTCGGCGTATACACCACCTCTAATCGTTCGATCAACCGTCTGGCCTCGGACGGTTCGAAGGCCTCGTACAGCGATGCCAACGCGTGCGTGTTCAGGTTGTCCATGACCAGCGTCACCCGCTCGGCGCGCGGATAGTGCACATCCATCAGCATGCGAACCTGCTCGGCCCAATCGCATTTCGTCCGCCGATCCGTGACCGCCACGCGCCGTCGACCTGCCATCGGTTCGCAGAACAGGAACACGTTGGTCGTGCCGTTCCGCTCGTATTCGTAGTCGAACCGCTCGGACTGTCCCGGCAGGGCCGGTTGGGGCAGGCGCGTCTCCTTCACGAGTTGCTTGCTGGTCTCGTCCATGCACACCACAGGCCGCTTCGGATCGTACGGCCGGTGATAGACCTCCAGCACGTTTTCCATCGCGCAGACGAACTCGGCGTTCTGCTCCGGCGGAATGCACCACATCTGCTTCCGCCAAGGCTTCAACTCGTTTTTTTGAGCGCGCGGCGCACGGTCTCATAGCAGATCGAGTCCACGATGTTCAATTCCACCAGCCGATCCGCCAGCAGCCGCAAGGTCCACCGCCGCCGTCCCTCCGGCGGCTTCGAGCAAGACACCGCGATCAATCGCGCCTCTTTCGCTCCATCCAGCAAAGGCTCCACCGCGGGCCCGCACCGTTTCTTCCGCTCCAGGGCCGCCTCCAGGCCCTCCTCCACGCATCGCCGCCGGATCTGTTCGACCGTGCGGGTCGTCACACCCAGCCCCTCGCCAATCCGCTCGTCCGTCCAGCCGGGGCCATCCGCCGATTGGTCCGCCTGCAACAACACCCGCGCGTGCGTCAACTTCCGCGCCGCCCCTTTGCCCACCGACACCAACCGCTGCAACCGCTCGCGTTCCGACGTCTCCAGTCGAACCACATACCGCTTGTTGGGTCTGTTCATCATGATCCTCCATGATCCGGATTCCGTCATCCACACCACGAAGAATCGACCATAGGCAACGACAAACTCGAAGATTTAGCGGTGACGGGACACTAGCAGCAACTCTCTCACGCGTCCTGGGCGGCCGTAGCGAGTTGAGGCGGCCGCTCAAGACTGGACGTGAACCGCAGGCTGATTTTCATAAAGGGCCGCTTCTATTGCTGTCTGATTTTCGACTCGTGCCATCCACCCCGCGCCGCCCGACTCTGGCCAGGAGCTGGCCCCGGCGCCAGCATCACGTCGCGACCGAACGCGGAGGATCAGTTTCCGGGCGATCAATGAAAAATGATACAAAGCGACAAAAGAAACTCGTATTCGACTTGCGTTACCCCGCCCGCACGGTACACTCCTGTCTAGTGCGAACGGGATCGCGGTCCGTTTTGCGTCGATTCCGGTCGCACCTATCGGATGACTAGATAAGGAGCAACCCGGCCCGGCCGGGTGGCTCGTTGCAGAGTAAGCCGACGTGATTGAACCCCTTTTGGAGTTCGATCACGTCGGTTTTTTTTCGTTTGGAGTTTACGGAATCGCCGGTCGTCTCGATGCGAGCCGCGTTGCACGCCGGCCAAAGTCTGCGGCGATGTGGAGGAACAAGAATGACATTCAGAGTGAATTGTGGGCTGACGCTCCTCGCGGTAGCGATACTCAGCGGCGCGCGGTCACCGGCGAAAGCCGATCTTCTCAGTTCGGCGGAGAGCTTCGCGGTTTTGGGTGGCTCGACGGTGACCAATATCGGTTCGACCACCATCTTCGGCGATCTCGGGGTTTGGCCGGGTCTGGCGACCATCGGCCTTCCGCCGGGGATCGTCAGTGGAGGAACGATCCACGCCGGCAACGTGGTCGCGCAGCAGGCGCAGATCGACCTCGCCACGGCGTACGATGCGCTCGCCGGCATGGCGTTCAATCTCGATCTGACAGGTCAGGATCTGGGTGGACTGACGCTCACGCCCGGTGTCTATCGGTTCTCGTCGTCGGCTCAGTTGACCGGGCCACTTACGCTTGACGGTCTCGGCGACCCCGATGCACTCTTTGTCATCCAGATCGGGAGCGCCCTCACAACCGCCAGCAATTCGTCTGTTCACGTTATCAACGGCGGCGATTCCAACGTGTTTTGGCAGGTCGGCAGTTCCGCGACGCTCGGCACGGGGACGGCATTCGCAGGCAGCATTCTCGCGCTCACGAGCATTACCCTGAATACCGGCGCAAGCATAGTGGACGGAAGAGCCTTGGCGCGCAATGGTGCGGTGACGATGGATGCGAACAACATCTCCGTTCCGGAACCGGGCACCATTTTGCTTCTCGGCTTCGGGCTGGCGGGTCTGCGCGCTGCCGGAAAGAGGCGGCATCGTTCAGCGGCGTGGGTCGGGTCCGCTGACCGTCCGTCGCCGAACAGCTGCAAACGAGAAACGACCCACGGGACGATTATTTTCCACACGACTTGAAAAGGAGGACCATCATGCGAACAACCGACGCCAAAACGAAGGCGATTGGCACCTTTTGGATTGTCTTATTACTACCGGTCGTCTTTTTTGCCGGATGCGCGTTGTCCCCAACGGGTATGACGCCGCCTCCGAACGACGCCGACGGGGACGGTGTGCGCGACACTGCGGACGACTGTCCCGATACTCCGTCCGGATCGGCCATCGATGCGCGCGGATGTACCGCCGAAGGACCAGACGTGGACGGGGACGCTGTGCCGGACAGTGCGGACCGATGTGAGGACACTGCTCCGGGTGCGGCGGTCGATGCGACCGGCTGTGCGGCTGAGCAGCTCGACAATGATGGCGATGGTGACGGCGTCAACGACGCGCTTGACGAGTGCGCCCGGACGCCCGTGACGGTAGAAGTTGACGACAGCGGATGTCCGGTTAGTGCGCCCGGCACGCCGGATAGCGACGACGATGGTGTTCCCAACGATGTCGATCAATGTGCGAACACCACGGATGGGGCCGATGTGGACCCCAACGGTTGCGCCGATAGCCAGCTCGATACGGACGGCGATAACGTGAGCGACGATCGGGATGAATGTCCGACCACGCCGCCGCAGACGGTGGTATCGGCCAACGGCTGCCCCGAGACGGCGCCGCCACCGCCACCGACGGGTCCAGCGCCGGTAGTCCTTGGAACGGCCGGCGATTTTGTGATTTTGGCAAAATCGGGAATCGATACCGTGCCGAACTCCGTGGTGACCGGAGACATTGGAGTTAGTCCAATCGACTCCACCGCCATAACCGGGTTTTCATTAACACTTGATGCCAGTACCACGTTTTCGACATCTCCTCAGGTCACGGGATTGGTATTTGCAGCCGACTACAGCGCTCCGACACCCGCGGAGATGACCGCGGCCATCAGCGACATGGAAACCGCGTTTACGAACGCCGCCGGACGACCAACGCCCGATTTTACTGAACTGGGCGCTGGTGATATCAGCGGGCTGACACTCGTCCCCGGCCTGTACAAATGGGGTACCGGAGTGTTGATATCAACGGATGTCACCCTTAGCGGCGGCTCAAACGATGTCTGGATATTTCAGATAGCGGGAGGCATTACTCAGGCATCCGCAACGAGCGTCGTCTTGGCCGGTGGTGCATTGCCCAAGAACATCTTCTGGCAGGCTTTTGGTGCTGTTGCACTGGATACGACTGCGCACTTTGAGGGAATAGTATTGTCCCAAACGGAGATCACCCTGGCGACCGGCGCATCGATAAACGGCAGACTGTTGTCACAGACTGCGGTCTCGCTTGATCAGAACACGGTTACAGAACCCGCACCGTGATGGCGACGCGGGCCCGAATTATTTACCGGCGGTCGTGAGTGTCCGGCTCATGTGGACAACTCCCCGGACTTCGTTCCCGGGTGCCTTCCGGAGGGGGTTGGACGCCGCGTGATTGGGGACAGAGCTCCCAGGGAAAGCGGCGAGGGCCGCCGGGGCTCGGTAACCCTGCGACGACTGCGGCCGATGATGGTTGCAGTCGTTTCGCCGGGCGGCGCGCAGCACCTTGGCTTCGCGCGGGTCGGGGAGGAGGGTCTGGCCACGAATTCCGGCATTAGGCGGTTTTTCGATTTTCGTCAGTATTGCTCCCATTGCCGCCCTCCCGGAGGGCTACGAGGTTCATCGGGGCCGCGGCGTTACCGCGACGGCGGTTGTGATTTATCCGACGATCTCTGACTGGCAGTTTTGCGGGGTTTTTTGAACGATGCGTTCTTTCGCGGCATCGGCTTGCCTGTGCCTGTTGACGACTTGTCGCCAATTGGGCCGATGGACGTGTCGACAAACTCCCGGATCGCCCGTTGCACCTGGTCCGCAAGCTTGCGCCTGGCCATTTGGCTGCCAAGTGACCGGCGCAATTGCGACAATTCGGCTGTCCGTTCCTGGAGCTGTTTTTTCAGTTGCTCGTGGGCGTCGCGCTCCTGCTGCTCCGCTTGTTTGCGCGCCGTGATGTCTTCGATCATAGCTATGATCCTGACGGCTCGGCCGGCATGATCGCGCAGGGCGGACCCGTGTACACGCACCCGGACAACACTTCCGTCTTTGCGGACGCAACGTTTTTCAATGGACCAGGAGTCGGTCTTGCCGCGGATCACCCGCGCAACCTCCTTCATGTCTCTTTTGCGATCCTGAGGATGAGTAAGACCAATGTAGGTTTTGGTCAGCAGTTCTTCGGCTGAATACCCCACAATCTCGCAGAACTTGGTGTTGACCCGGTTAAAGTGGAATGCGGGAGTATCGGCTTGAATCATGCCGATGCCGTCAAGATCGAACATGGCGGAGAATTCGCCGCTGCTCTCCAGGCACGCGTCCTCGACCTTGCGGAGCAGCAGGAATGCGATCTTGTCCTGGCCGACGACCGCATCCACTTCCTGGCGCTTCAAGGCCTCGACGATGGGTTCCGCCGCGGCCAGCCGCTTTTCGAGTTGCCGATAGGTTGGTTTGGTTTTCCTCATGACTCCGTTCCCGACAGGCGGAGTGCGGCAAGCACCTTCGGTAAGTCACTCAGGTTGCCCAGGACCATCACCCTTGGACGTGGATCGACCAGAATCAACGCCGGGGTGACCAATATGTTGTCCCTGACCGCGGCTTCAAAGTCCTTCACCACATCGATCGTTTCAATTGTGCAACGACCGTTCAGGTACTCCCTGCAAAGGCCACGAAGGTTGGCGAGTGCTGTTTGGGAATTCTGTCCGTTGCCTGCGATGAACAGCCGGAGCAAGTAATGGCGGCTCTGTCCCTTTCCCGCGCGGCGGCCGGCTTGGAGCGACTTGCTCATTTTCCGCCGTCCTTTCGGCCGGCGCTCCCCGCCCGAACCGGTGGTGGCTGTGGTTTGTCGGTGAACTCTATGCCCCGGTTCGTAATGACGTACGCCTGGCGGCGATTGGAGTGCGCCGAGCCCCTGGACTTTACGATGAAGATCTGCCGGTTGACCTCCTGGTCGGTCTCGACAAAACGCAGTTGGACGACCGCGTCCACCACGGAGGAGAAGCCGACGCCGCTGATTTCCTCATCGCTACTTGTTTGGCCGTTGACCTGGTTGGTCAGGATGCTGGTAATGCCTCGTTCCTTGACCACGCTTATCAGCCGCATCATGAAATCAAAGGCCGCCTGTTCGGACCCCATGCGGAGGCAGGCGGAGACTGCGTCGAGGATCAGGTGGTTCGGCTTGAAGCTGTCGAGGGCCAGAATGGTACGACCCAGGTGACCATCAGAGCCAATGCTTTCCGGCATGGCGGTTTGGAAGAGCAGCTTTCGGGCGCGAATGGCTGGACGCAGGTCGATCCCGGGGCTGAGCATCCCGCTGATCAACGCCTCCTTGGATTCCTCGAAATTCAGGCTTAACACCCTTTCGCCGCGACGGCAGGCGGCATGCGCGAACGTGCTCGCCAGCGTGGTCTTGCCCGCGCCGCTGTTGCCCGAAATAAGAACGCAGGATGCGCGGCGGAAGCCTCCATCCAACATTAGGTCCAGTCCCTTCAATCCCGTGGAGACCTTTGGCCCCAGCGGCTGATGGGTCAGTTCGGCCGTGGTCAGCGGAAACAGGACAATCCCGTGCTCGCCAAAGACGTAGGGATACTCGTTGGTCCCAAAGCCGGAGCCCCGATACTTGATCACCCGTAATCGGCGAGTCGCCACTTGTCCCACCACTCGGTGGTCGAGGCGGATCACGCAATCCGCCATGAAGTCCAGGAACTCATATTGAGACATTTGTTGGGCGTCGTCGCGGTGAGACTTCACCGAAAGGACGCTGGTCAGCCCCCGGTCAGTTAACCAATCATGGAGCCTGAACAGTTCGTTGCGTTCGCGATTCAAGTCGTCGTAAATCCGCAGCAGCACGTCCAACGCATCCATCACGATCCGCTTGGCCCGGATCCTCTTTACGTGCCCGCCCACGATCGCCAGCATTCCCTGAATGTCGAAATCGCCGGAGCGGACTTCTTCCCCGGGCAACCGGGCCTCAACGATGGCGATCTTGCCGGCCTTCTCCAGGGCCGCCAGGTTCCATCCCATCGACCGCGCGTTCATACGGATGGCCCCGGCTCTTTCCTCAAATGTAACGAACACCCCGGGTTGACCCGCCATCGCCCCACGGCAAAGGAACTCCAGACCCAGCACCGTCTTTCCGGAACCCGGCCCACCACAGACCAACGTGGTCCGCCCTCGGGGAAATCCGCCCTCCAGGATCTGATCCAGCCCGGCGATTTGGGTTGCCACTTTGGGGATGGGGCGACGTTTTCCGTGCATGATCTACTCCTGTTCGCGACTTCACGTCGCACCGGCCAAGCTCGCAAACGCCCGGGGATTGTCGGCGCCGACACACCCGGGAACAAAAAAACCGACGTAGCCGAACACGCACAGGTACTCGACCACGCCGGCTTACTCGTTGACTGGCCTCCCGGCGCCGCCGGGTTGCCCTTCATCTCGTCTACCGATTCGGAGGCGATTCGCACAGTAATCGCGCCCCACCACATCCATTGTGACACCCGCCGCGGACAAAGCAAACCGGTCTCTCAGGGGACGACCTGCTCCCTGGCGAATGATCCAGACGACGGAGAGTGCAGCCGCCCTCAGGGCTGCGGGGTTGGCGGTATTATCGCCTGGCGGGCAGGCCTATTTCTTCTTCATTTCGCGGAAAACAGGCGATTCGACCAGGGTGAAGAGGACGACTTCCTCGCCCGTGGCGGTGCTGATGTCGTGGTGCAGACTTATCACGTTCACGCCCGTGGCCTCCCGGATCATTGTCTCGAGGATCGGCCGTGCCGTTTCGATCAACTGGGACCGCACCTGTTTGAGCAGCTCCCTCCCCTTTTCGCCCGGAAGTGCCTTGACCAGGTGCTGCTCGGCCGCGGTAAACACGCCCTGGAGGCGGACCAGGAGAAGATCGCCCAGCAGGAAGGTGCGGATATCCTTGGGTCCCCGGCCCATGAACTCCTGCTCAAAACGACTGATTCCCTGGCAGACGGCGGCTTCGATTTCTCCCTGTGTTCTCATGGGTGCCCTTCCACGCCGTCCGATTCTCGTCACCTGCGTGCGCGGGCGATAGCCTCGCGTAACGAGAGAAAACGGAAGATTCTGTATCCGCGTGATCCGCCGGAGATGTTAGAGAATAAAAAAATTTCGTCAACATTGCCCTTGCTTTCCCCGTTCCGCGCTGTACGTTTGGGTTATCGGATGGGGCTGCCGCGTGCTCGTGGCGGCTCCAGTCGGTTGTTTCGGATGACTAGATAAGGGGCAGCCCGGCCGTGCCGGGTGGCTCGTTTGAGAGTAAGCCGACGTGATCAAATGCCTTCGGGTGTTTGGTCACGTCGGCTTTTTTTTGTGTGAATTCAGGAGTGACGCAGCCAATGTAGGTCGCGGCGCACCTGTAGCAGACGGAGTAGCTCTCGTGGAGGAATGGACAACGAGACAGTTTCTTGCGTTGTGCGGGATTGCGGCGCTGGCCGCTTTGGGCGGCTGTGCGACCTCTCAGCGGTGTGATACGCCCGACGGGGTTACCCAGGCTCCCCAACATGAAACCGACACCAGCCTGGTTGGTCCGCGAGGTCCGGACGGCCCGTCCGGGGCGGCAGGCGAGCGAGGCTTGACTGGGCAGACCGGCGCCCCGGGCTATGCCATGGCCGGTCCGCGCGGTGAGGCAGGCGCGATGGGCCGCGCCGGTGAGCAGGGCCCGGCCGGGGCGAAGGGCGAAACTGGTGCCGTCGTGCGCGGTCGCGCCGGGGCGCAAGGCGCTCCGGGTGACGCTGGCGAGCGAGGCCCGGACGGCAACACGGGCGCTCGAGGTGATAGCGCAGCTGGTATTGCCGGCCCGAGTGGTGCGCAAGGTCCGACCGGCCCTGACGGGGCAACCGGTGTTGCCGGCGTTCGCGGCGCCGCACTGGAAGGTCCGACCGGCCCGACCGGCCGTTCCGGCCCCACGGGAGCACAGGGCGCGACCGGATACACCGGCGCTCAAGGCAACACTACGCTCGGTGTCGCCGGGCCAACCGGCCCGACCGGAGCACGAGGCGTGCAGGGCCCGACGGGCGAGATCGGTGCTCAAGGGCGGGTGGGAGTCGTGGATAGCTGGACCTCCTACCGGGACTTCTGGTTCGAGTTCGACAGCGCCCAAATCCACGATTCGGAACGGAACAAGCTGACGGAGATCGCAGCCTACATGAATCGGAATCCGTCACTGATGATCGGAATCGACGGCTCCACGGATCCGCGCGGCACCGATCCCAAGAATCAGGATTTGTGCGACCGCCGCGTCCAGGCCATCCACGATGCGCTGGTCGGCGCCGGCATTCCGGCTGCCAGGATCAGCGCCGGCGCCTTCGGCGATGTCGAGCTTCGGCGCGACCGGCGAGTCGAGGTGCTGTTCGCCACTGCGAACTAGGTGGGCACGATCGGCCCTACGGAGGTCGCAAGTTTAGTAGTGTCGGGGCGACTCCCTCACGTCGGTGGACGTGAAGTAGATTCCCCGAACGAGACGCGGACCGGTCCGCATGTTGTGGACCGGACTCAAAAGACCCTCTTGGAAAGGAATTCTCATGTTAAAGGTTAGAAGCATCCCCGTTCTGGCGGTCGGCGCGATCGTCGGGTTGACAGGATTCGCCGGACAAACGGCGTCGGCCCAGGACAAGTCCCCGTCGCGGCCTACGTTTCGCATTCAGAAGGCGTCGGACCTGATCGGCAAGTCCGTGGAGAATCCGCGGGGCGAAATATTGGGCCAGGTGCAGGATCTGGCGGTTGACGGCGAGCGCGGGCGGGTTGCCTATGCCGTGCTTTCCTTCGGCGGGTTCATGGGCATGGGAGACAAGTGGTTCGCGATCCCGACCGGGGCGCTGACCCTTCCCGACGATTGCAAGCACTTCGTTCTTGCCGTGGAAAAGAACAACTTGAAGAACGCGCCCGGTTTTGAGAAAGACCGCTGGCCCAGCATGGGAGAAACCACCTGGGGAACGGGAATTCATGAGTTCTACGGGTTGCAGCCCTACTGGCTCAGCGAGGGCGAGGGCACCACGCCGACGGATCTGCGTATTCAGAAGGCGAGCGAGATCATCGGCCGGCCGGTTCACAACGATCGGGGCGAGGCGCTCGGCGAAATCAAGGACCTGGTGATCGATCCGGACCGGAATCGCATCGCGTATGTGGTGATGACCTTTGGAGGATTCCTGGGCATGGGCGACAAACTGTTCGCCATTCCCGCCGGCGTCCTGCAAATGCCCGGCACCGGGGGATACGCGGTGCTGACCGTGGACAAGGACCACCTGAAGACCGCGACAGGCTTCGACAAGGGCAACTGGCCGAATTTGGCGGATCCGACCCTGGCGTCGGGGATATTTGAGTTCTACGGCCAGCGGCCCTATTGGATCGAAGACGCGCGCGGCGGAAAGTAGAGGACAGGTGAACCACGCCCGAAAGCGGTCCGCCGCAAAGCCGGCGATGGATACGGAACGGAGTTAACCTGATGAGACTTGATTCGTTAAGAACGCTTTATATCCACGAACTGAATGATCTTCACGACGCCGAAAAGCAGTTGATCACGGCGCTTCCGAAAATGGTGGAGGCGGCCTCGTCCGACGACTTGCGCCTGGCACTGGAGATGCACCTGGATCAGACGCACGAGCACGTGCGACGGTTGGAACGCGCATTCTCCCTAGTCAGGGAGAAACCCAAACCACGGACGTGCAAGGCCATGAAGGGAATCATCGAGGAAGCCGGAGAAATGATCCAGGCGGACGGCGACCCGGCCATCAAGGACGCGGGGTTGATCTCGGCGGCGCAACGCGTCGAGCATTACGAGATGGCCAGGTACAGCTGCGCGCTGATCTACGCCGAGATGCTGGACGAGGAGGAGTCGATCGAACTGCTCCAGAAGACGCTGGACGATGAGCGTGCGACGGACGAGGGCCTCACCGAGTTGGCGGACCGCCTGATTCACGCGGAGCCCGTCCATGCATAGCACGACGAACCGCAATGGGTTTGGGGCCTTGGGGAACGTGTGGAAGAACGGCCGCGGGGGCGCTGGGCTGGGTTCATGCGGATGATTCGGATTGCAGGGCAAGAAAAGCACAAAGGAGTTTCAAGAATGGAAATCGGAACGAATGAAATGATGATGTCGACCGTCGTGAAGGGCGACACCAACCGGGATCCGATAACGGGCGAGCCTGGGGC
>JABFSN010000109.1 GCA_013140575.1 Phycisphaerales bacterium
CCTCCTGAACCAACGCCACCGCCCGCCGGCGACGACGTTCCAACTCCTCGGCGCTTCCTTGCGGTCTCATGTACCCTTTTATCGTGCCGCGAAGTCATGTTTCTTTAATTAGGCGAAGATCAATAGAACGGGCACCACGCGGGTTCGCTATTACTGCCTCTCCAGAAACCCCCTCACCCTGCCCTCTCCCCCGAGTACGAGGGAGAGGGGAAGGAGGGGAAGGCGATTCTGGGAAAGGCAGTTAATCGTCCAATGCGTGCGGACCGCCACTCCCGTGGCGGGTTCTGATTGCATCCCCGTCCGAATCGGGAGAAGCGCCCCGGCCAATCCAGTGCGTCAATGCTGCCCGACGGCGTCGCGGAACGCATCGAAATCGAATACGTCCACGTCGTTGTCCGCGTCCGCGTTGAACGCGGCGCAACCCGGCTGAATGCCGGCGGCGACGCACGACTGAAACCGGGCGAAATCGACCAGATCGACATCGGCGTCGAAATCGATGTCCGCGGGCGGCGAAACCCATTCAATATGGTGAATCCGGTTCTGCTGGTAGGGAATGTAGTACACATCGCCCGTGTCCGGGTGGGTGGCGAAACCGACCGGTCGACCGGCGCCGGTGGCGAGGGGCTGCACGGACAACGCACCGTTGGGTCCGGGTGAATTCAACGTGTCGGGATCGACGACGTTGATCCAACTGTAGACGTGGTCGCCGATGAAGAGCTTGCCGCGATAGGGGGGCGGATAGCGATCGCCCTGGTAGAACGCCCCGGCCAATATGCAACGGCTGATGACGCCGGGCGGACCGGACAATGCCTTGTTGAAGTGATGAAACCACGCCACCGGACCGGTCAGCGGACCGGGGTTGCCCGGCGTTTCGATGGTGTCGCAGCCGCTGTGGGCGGGCGTCAGCGGCTGATAGTCGGCGTTCAAGACGGGACCGTCGCGGCAGGGCCAGCCGAAATTCTCGCCGCCGTCGGCGACGTCGATTTCCTCCCATTCGAGCCAGCCGACGTCGGCGATCCACAACCGTTCGGGCGAGCCGGTTCCCGGCTGCAAAACGAAATGGAAGGGATTGCGCAGGCCGTACGCCCATACTTTCGAGCGCACGTCGGCGGCGTTTCCGGTCCAGTAGGGATTGGTGGGCAGCCCGCCGCCGGTTTCGGGGTCGATGCGGAGGATCTTGCCGGCCTGCGAATCAAGGTGCTGGGCTCGAAACGCGCCCACGTCGTGCACGGGGTCGAACAGGGGCGGCGCGAAACAGGCCGCGTCCTGTCCGCCGGCGTCGGCTTCTTCGAAGTGGGCGCCGTCGCCCATGCCCACGAAGAGCGAGGCATCGTTGGCGAATTCGATGGTGCCGACGAGATGCGACGCGTAGCAATGGATGAACCCCTCGTCGGGCGACTGCCCGATCAGGATTTCCATCGAATCGAGGTTTGCGACGTTGCCGCTTTGTGCGGCGTCGGCCAGCACGCGCACGAGACGTCCGTACGTCGGAGCGATGCCGAAGATGGGCGGATCGGTCGGCGGAATCTTCGCCGCGTAGACCAGATACAACCACGGCGTCGTGCTGAACGACGGATGCAACGCGATGTTCATCAGCCCGCGATCGCCCGAGGTTTCCACCTCGGCCGACAGGTCGATGAACGGCGCCGGCAGAATATCGCCGTCGGTGGTGACGATGTGGATCAGTCCGCCGCGTTCGACGACGAACAGCCGCCCGTCGGGAGTGAACGCGATGGCCACCGGTTCGTTGAAGCCGCGGGCGACGACGTGGACGTCGAAACCGGGCGGCACGATCAACGCCGCGGGCGCCGAAGTCGCGACCACGGCGGCGACCAGCGCGACGACCAGCGGCAGGCCGCGGTTAACGTACATGGGGCGGGCAATGCGCATGGACTCGTTCCGGATGAGACGCGTGTTATAAAACCCCTCAACGGAATCGTAGCGGTCGGAAACGCGGTATTCAACGGCGGTTATGGGGCCTGCCGACGCGGACGGTCCGGCGCCGTCGCGGTTTTTTCGCGATCCTCGAGTTTCGCCGGGGCATCGTACGCAGGCCCCGTGACGTAACCCAACGACGCGATGCCGGGATCGATTCGCATTCCGTCGCCGTTTTGTAATGGCCACACGCGACGAACGACATAGAATTCACGCAAGGTCTTTGCACGAATGGACCCTTGCCAAGTCAACGAATTCGATTTCATCGCGGACCGGCTTCGCCGGCGGGAGCGATTGCACGAGATGCAGGCGGCGGCGATGCTGATTCTGGGCGTTCCGCTGTCACTGCTGGGACCGTTCGTTCTGGCGTGTATTTTTTGGCTTGCAGTCTGGCAGCTCGCGCCACATTGGAACGCGTCGTGGCTTGTGATGTTCGCCGCCTTGTGCGTGATCGTGATTCCGCTGCTGTACCGGCAGGAGTTTCGCGTCGGCGACGCGTATTACGACGATGTGCTGCGTGAAACCGAGGTGTATGGTGGTTCACCCGGCGCATTGATTGCGACGCCCGGCATGGCCAAGGGCATCGTAGCGGCCGCGGTAATCGCCGCGAACCCTCGGGCATTCTCGGCGGGATTCGTCGAGGTGTTTCTGACCGGCCCGCGGCTGGTCGTCGATGCGTTGCGCCGTCGGCGCGTTCGCGGCGAAGTCCATGAATGCGATTTCCGCCGGGCCGTCGAGATGGTACGCCTGCTGCACTCGCTGGACGGCGGGATCGACACGGAAAAGACGCTGCACCGCGGCGAACGGATCGACGACTTGATTCCGACACTGGCGTATCTCGTCTTCTACCGCTGGATCGGCGTCCGAGGACAATGGACACGCATTTGGCTCACCTCCCACGGGCGTGAATCGCTGCAATCCTGATCGCGTCGATGCGTTCGATCGCATTGCACGTGGGCGTACGTTGCTGCGGTAGTCTACGATTGGCCGGTCCCGGCGGTTTCAGAGCACCGGGCGCAAGCCCGGGGATTGGAGTGACGAAAGGCGCCCGGTGTTTTCAACATCCGCGGGCTTGCGCCCACGGCTCTGATTCGAGGATTTCCACGCCAAACACCTATCCACTGAACCCTTGCGCCGCATACTTCAGACACCGGCGAATGCTCAAGGCGGTCACAATGACGAAGCCGGTGTTCGATCAAATGTCCGTTCGGCGGATGTCGGCACCTATGGCGGAGAGTTTTTCTTCGATGCGCTCGTAGCCGCGGTCTATGTGGTACGTGCGGCTCATGCGCGTGGTGCCTTTAGCGATTAGACCCGCCAGGATCAACGCGGCCGAGGCGCGGAGATCGGAGGCCATCACCGGGGCGCCGATCAGTCTCTTGACGCCCTGTATAATGACCGTGTTGCCCTCGCGGCGCAGATTGGCGCCCATGCGGTTTAGTTCAGGGATGTGCAAGAAACGGTCGGGGAAGATTTTGTCGGTGACCACGCTGTTGCCGTCGGCCAGACACAACAGGGCAGTGGCCTGGGCCTGAAGGTCCGTCGGGAATCCGGGGAACGGCTGCGTGGTGATCTCCACCGGGTCCAGACGCCGGGAAGACGATACCGCGATGCCCTTCTCGGAGCGCTCAATAATGACGCCGATGCGCCGCAGACGATCGACCACCGCGATCAAATGCTCCAGACGCGCGCGGTTTAACGTCAACTCGCCGTTGGTAATGGCGGCCGCGATCATGAACGTGCCGGCCTCGATGCGGTCGGCGATGACGGTGTGTTCGGCGCCGGTCAGCGTCTTGACGCCTTCGATGGTGATGCGCGGGGTGCCGTGACCGGTGATTTGCGCGCCGCACGCGGTCAGGAAGTCGGCCAGGTCGCTGATCTCCGGTTCGCAGGCGGCGGATTCGATGATGGTGCGGCCCTCGGCCAGCGTGGCGGCCATCACTATGTTGGCCGTCGCGGTGACCGACGAACCAAACGCGCCGCCGAGGAAGACCTCGGTGCCCTTCAGGCGCTTGGCTTTCAACATCATATCGCCATTGACCAGGTCGGATTCGGCGCCCAGCGCGGTCAGACCGGTGATGTGCAGATCGACGGGCCGATAGCCGATGGCGCAGCCGCCGGGCATGGACACCTGGGCGCGCTTGCGTTTGGCCAATAGCGGGCCGAGGGTGCAGATGCTGGCCCGCATTTTGCTGACCAGTTCGTATTCGGCGTGGCAATTGAGCTCGTCCTCGACGCGCAGGCGGATCGACCCGCCGCCGAGACGTTCGTGCTTGACGCCCAGCCGCTGCAACAGCGTCAACATGGATTGGATGTCGTCGAGGTTGGGGATGTTGTGCAGGACGGTGTCGCCTTCGCACAGTATCGCGGCGGCCAATATCGGAAGCGCGGCGTTCTTCGAGCCGCTGATGTCGACGTTTCCTTTAAGACGGGTGCCGCCGATGATTTCGAATGCTTCCACTGGATGAATCCTCCCTCCGCTGACGGACGCCGCGTCGTGGCACGGGAATCTTGCCCGTGAAGTCACGGATTGGGCACGTGCTTGTCGGCTCCGCGGATTGCCTGCCACGGGCAGGCGTGAATGTAGCCCCGCGTTTCACAGGATTTCGCATGAAGTTTTCAACTCACAGCCCTCCTGAGTGCCAGCCGGGCATGGTACAGGATCAGTTTGGCACCGATCCAACAACGAACGCGAGGAAGGGTTC
>JABFSN010000255.1 GCA_013140575.1 Phycisphaerales bacterium
GGGTAGCGGTGGAAGTTGGGGGTGACTGCCTTCTCGCCGAGACCCCCTCACCCGGCCTCTCCCCCGAGTACAGAGGAGAGGGGAACTGGCGCGAGCGTTACGTGGGTCGGAACGAGTTGTGGGTAAGGACGAACGCACTTCCCCTTGGCTCCAATCTGACCGCGGAAGCCGACCTCGTCCCGAATAGCTGGCCGACGACTTATCGGACCAAGCGTTGGTCCGCAGCGTTCGAGGCCGTAGTGTGGGTCGAGCGGGGTTGAGACGCGACAACAAATGCAGCAAATCGGTAAATTATGCGTTGGGAATTGCCGTCGCGTGCTGGAAGTCCGCGTTTTGGAGGTTTCGAGGAGTTTTTTTCTAAAGTCGGCGCCGGCGATTTGATTCCGGGGGAAGTGAATCCTACTGTTGAGATGGAAGCTGTCGTGTCCCCTTTTGACGGTCCCGTGTCCCTTCCCCGAGGGGCGCGGGATCCGTTATTTTTACGTGGTGGTACGGACGCGACCATGCTGATTGCCCGGCGGCGCAAACCTAAAACGTGATTCCGCATCTTGCGTCGAATACCGGCCCGTGAATCGGTCGGACCGGTTGGCGGGTCCGACCACCGAGCGTGGGTGGCGCGGTTGAGTTTGTGCCTGGCGGATGGAATGAACTCGAACGGGATGGTGGCTTGATATTTCGGCGGGCGACGCGGATGATACGCCCGCCGAGCGAGTTTGAATTCTCTCCGGCGACCCCGTCACCCTACCGTCTCCGCCAACGGGGAGAGGAGCAAGATTGCGGGGGCAACGGTTTGGGAATTCGATCGCGGTGTGATCCGGACGGCGGGTGTGGTGCAGATCGAGCGCTTCAAGGTCGACGGCGTGGCGGCCCGATGGAGCGTGTATGCCGATTGTAAAGGGCAAATCATTGGACAGGCGCCGGCATTTGCGGGGATGGTGGGGTTGTGTTGCGCTCGCGCTCGCGGTCCATTGGCCGATGGCGGCGCTGGGGCAGGGCCGGGCGGAACCGGATTCGTTTCTTAATCAGCAGCGAACGATCGAACGGTTGATCCAGGATCAGCGGGCGGCGTTGGACGTGCCGGGCGAGGACGTGGGGTTCGATTACGGCGGATACTACAGTTTCTTCCTATTCCTGTACGACGACGGGACGAACAGCTCGCGGACGTTTCGGCGGCATGACTTGCGGATCTGGAGCCGGTTGACGCTGGATCAAGGGGCGCACGAGTTTTACGCGCGGTCGCGGCTGGGGTTCGTGGATTTCAACCCGGGTGACGATTTCGGCACCGAGGACGATGTCGAAGGGATGGACCTCGAGCGGGGGTTCTACAAGTTCGATCTGGCCAAGGAGGTGCGGGCGAAGCGGGGCGGAACGCTGCCGTACAACGTGGAATTCAAGATCGGGCGGGATTTTACGGAGTTTGGGACGGGCTTGGTGTTGTCGCGGGCGCTGGATCAGGTTTGGGTGCAGACGACGTACGGTCCGTGGCAGGCGCGGTGGTTGGCGGGCAAGACGGTGGGCAGTTCGCAGGATTTGGACATCGGGCGGAATGTGGACCGGACGCGGCGGACGTTTTTGGGAGTGGATGCGCGGTACAAGGGATTCGAGCGGCACGAGCCGTTCGCGTATTTGTTGTGGCAACGGGATCACAACACGGACAACGTGCCGACGCTGTTTCAGAAGTTTGATTACGATTCGTTTTACACGGGGTTGGGGTCGACCGGTGAAGTGGTGACCAACCTGCGTTATTCGACGGAGTGGGTGTTCGAGACGGGTCATGGATACGGCGATCGACGATTCCTGCACAACAACCGCATCAACGCGTGGGCGTGGGACGTGGGGTTGGAATACCTGATGCCGGGCAAGGGCACGCCGCGAATGGGCGTTGAATACATTTTCGCGAGCGGTGAGCCGGACCGGTTGTTCAGCCCGACGGACGCGGCCGGCGGCGTTTCACGGGGGTTCCGCGACGAGGGGTTTAATGGGTTCGGCTATCGGGACACGGGTCTGTCGTTTGCGCCGACGTTGAGCAACGTACACGTGTGGCGAGCGGGGACGTCGTTCTTCCCGTTCGAGGAACACGACTATTTCAAGCGGCTGGAGTTGGGGACGAACTGGTTCCTGTATTACAAGCATCACGCGGATGCGGGCGTTTCCGATGCGTTGGCGGGGATTCAGTCGGGGTATCTGGGTTGGGAAATGGACTATTTCGCGAACTGGGACATTACGTCGGATGTGGCGGCGACGACGCGGTACGGGATTTTTTTCCCGGGGAAGGCGTTTGAGGACCAGACCACGCGGACGTACCTGTTGTTCGGGTTGACATGGAATTTCTGATGCAGGCCATGAAAACAGTAATTGCGGTGATGGGATTGGCGGTGTTGTCGGTCGGTCCGGCCGGTTGCGCGCCGCGGGTGGCGATTACGCCCAAGATGGATCACAACCAGTTGGATTCGCTGGCGTTGCTGCATTATATGGCCGGGCAGCCGGCGGTGACCAACGACGAGGCCTGCCGTGCGGTGCTGGTGCTGGTGGATGGGGCGGAAACGCCGGGGACGTTCGACGCGCGGCGTCAGGCGTTGGAAACGCGGGGGATGGTGCGTGGGGAATGGAATCTGCAGGCGAGCGACGCGGTGGATCGGGGCACATTGGCGTATATGATATTTAAGGGGTGCGGCGTTCGGCAGGGCATGAATACGTGGTTGTCGCAGGGGACGGGGTTGGGCGATCGACGGTACGCGCTGCGACGGTGCATTCAGGAGGACATCATGCCGTACGGGCTGCCGTATCAGATACCGACGGGGGGCGAAGTGGTTCGAGCGCTGTCCCGGGCGGACGATGTTTTGGCGAAGAAGGGGGCGTACGAAGACAAGGTGATTTCGTCGCCGGCGGATGTGGGGCCGTAGCGGAAGAGGCGAAACGGCGAAACCGGAGGAGGAAATCCGCAGATTTTCGCAGATGGGGAATGGGGCCGAATAGCGAAACGAGAAGGAGCGGACGAGGCGCAAGGCGAAACGTCGAAACCGCGAAGGAAGAGCATCCACAGAGGACGCAGAGGGGCACAGAGGAGAGTTTAGCCTGACATCGTTTTTGGGTGTTTATCGGTGTCATCTGTGGATTGATTTCGTCGAACGACGACGGATGAGATGAAAGGTCGAAACGCGTCGGGGCGGATTTGGGAATGCAATGCATGACAACGAATGATGGTGGTTTGAAGTCGACAGTCCTGCGGGGGATGGTGAAGGCGGCAACGGTCGCGGCGGTGTTGGCGTTCGGCGCCGGGGTGTGGGCGCAGGAACCGACGGGGCAACCGGCCGAAGGGCAGCCTGCCGAGGCGCAACCGGACGCCGCCGGTCGGGAGGCGCTGCAGGCCAAGGTTTTGGAAGTGACCGGCAACGTCAGGAGGGCGCCGGCCGGTGTGGTGCAGGGCGATCCGCAATGGGCGGCCGTGGTCGTGAGTGAAATGCTGCCGTCGGGGACGCAGATCGCGACGGGGTTCCGGTCGAGCGTGGTGCTGGGATTCGGCGAGGACACGGTGGTTCAGGTGCGCAAGGCGTCGCTGTGCAGCATCGACGACTATTACAAGAGCGCGACGCAGAAGACGGTGGCGCTGGGGTTGGGATACGGGACGATCCGCGGCGGGTCGACGGAGGGCGAACTGCGGACGGAGGTCGTGGTCGATTCGACGGTGGCGACGCTGGCCAAGCGGGGGACCGAAGGTTGGGAAATCGAGATCGAACCGACGACGGGGTTTTTCCGCGGGTCGGTGGCGCGCCTGGGGTTGATCGAGATGATTCAGAAGCTGACCGGCCAATCGCGGCTGGTGCGGGCCAATCAATACGTGAACACCGAGAGCATCCGGCGGATGTGGATCAGCCAGACGGTTTTTGACCGGGCGGTGCGGTTTTACGACGGGGCGTCGGTGTCGGAATCGGAATCGAAATTCGCATCGGAGAACACCGGCGGGGCGAGCGTGGTGTCGCCGGACGCGTCGGAAGCGAACCAGGTCACCAAACGGCTGGATCCCGGCTTCGTGACATCGCTGCAGGCGGCGCAGGCGTCGAATCAGACGACGCCGCAATTCGCGCCGCCGTTGTTCCGGCTGCGGCCGGAGGGGGATTTCGGGTTTCCGCCGACGTTGTCGAATCTGCTGAACGAGGTGATCGGCGGCGGGGCGAAGAGCCGGGTGGAAACCCGTCGCGAGCAGTTCATGTTCCGTGGTGAGCGTTCGCACCGGTCGCGGTAAGGTCGCGGTTAGGAACTACGTAGTGCTCCATCGCACCTGAAGTTTCGAGTCGGGTGGCACGGACAACGGTACGTACGTGATTGGCGTCCCCTCCTGCTTTCAGAGCACCGAGCGCGAGCCCGGTGAAGGGATCGGCAAGTTGCGGCGCGATTGAGGCAACCGTGGGCTTGCGCCCACGGCTCTGATCGCGGGTTTCGCACGCTAATCACGTACGTACGCTTGCCCGTGCCACCCGAAAAATAAGCTGCGACGGAGCACTAAATAACTCCCCACAATAGGGAAACTGGTCTATGCCGCCTTGGAACGCAGATACGCATGGCGTTCGACTTCAAATGGTCTGCGGTGTTCGAGCCACTCGAACACCGTGTTCAACAGATCCTCC
>JABFSN010000092.1 GCA_013140575.1 Phycisphaerales bacterium
CACCAGACCCACCGCCGCCCCGAAACTCACGAAGATCGACAGCACCCCCATCGACGTCCCGCCCAGGCTCTTCACGATCCCGATGTCCCGCGTCTTCTGCGTCACGATCATCCAGAAAATGCACCCGATCAGCACCACCGTCACCAGGCTGATCAACGCGAACAGCACCGTCATCAGAATCTTTTCCTTCTCCAGCGCCGCGATGAACGGCCGTTGCCGCTCCTCCCACGTCTCCACCGTCACCCCGCCCAGCAGCGCCCAGTCCATGTCCGCCAGCGGCTCGCTCCAGTTCGCCATGAACGCGTGCCACACCTCCTCGATCATCTTCCGGCCCGCAGTCAACTCCACGCCCGGCGACAGGCTCACCAGTATCTGCGACGCCCGCGCCCGCGTCTGTCCCCCGTCTTCAAGCGTCTGCGGTGACATCGTCAGCCATTTCTGCACCAGCGCGAAATCCACGTAGACGCATTTGTCGTCAATCTCGTATACCTGCGTGCGCGAATCATCCGCCAGTCGCACCACCACCGTCTGCGCCCCCTCGCCGCTGATCTGCCCGCGGCGCGTCAACGGCAACAGCGTCAGCACCAGCTTGGCCCCCCGCGGAAGAAACCGCTTCATCGCACCGGTCGCGTCCCGCTCATTGATGATATTGCTGCCCACGATCGCGCCCGGCGCCTCTTCGCCGAACTCCCCGGGCGCATCGTCCAGGTTCGGCAAAAACCGTCCCGGCCGATCGGCCAGGAATCCGTCTCCCGACGTCTCTTTCGCCAGGTCCGGATCATCGGGATGCGACCTCCGCCGCGTCTCCAATGCCTGTTCAAACCGCTCCGGCAACACCAATCGCCGCCCCTCGACGTACCCGGCCATCGGCTGTTGTTGGGATCCCAGGGTTGTCGTGCCCGGATAGAACTTCTCGTAAAACAGACTGTTGCCGAAATCGTTGACCTGGCAATACACCGGCAGGTCCACCCCCACGACCTGAACCGGCTTGGTGAATCCCGTGTCTTCGACACGCAACAATCCGTAATTATAGACCACCGATGTCGCCGCCTCGATCCGCCCGGGAAGCGCCCCCTTCAAATGCTCGATAAACTCCCCGTACAACGGAAATCCCTGCAACGCCGCGTTGTCGATCACCACGTCGCTCAGCAATCCGCGCGACCGCTCTTTCAACGTATCCAGAAACCCCCCCATCACGCTGATGACCACCACCACCATCGCCACGCACAACCAGACCCCGATGATCGCGAAAATCGCAATCCGCCGCGTCCGTAAGTACCGCATTGTCAGAAATAGCTTATACATTCTTGTCAACTTGCTCGAACGGGCGCTTCCTTCCGAGCCGCGACCGTAAGGGAGCGGTCTTTCTGCCTTTTCGCCGGTGCGAGAATCCCTTCTCGCACCCACTCTTGCGGGATTCCCTTCCCGCGTGTGCCCATCCGTCATCGCCCCGCGCCGCACCGTCCTCGCCCGTAGGGCGTACGATTCTAGCCAGGGACTTCAGTCCCTGGTGGCCGAATCCTACAACCCCCCGCCCGGAGGGCGGACGAAGGCGTATCCCACAACAAACCGCGTAACTCCATACATACAACCAACAACGGTTTGATCCGCGTCTACCTCGGTCTCTGCAACGGAAACAAGATCACATCCCGAATGCTCGGCTGATCCGTCAGCATCATCACCAGACGGTCAATTCCCACTCCCAGACCGCCCGCGGGCGGCATTCCATATTCAAGGGACAATAGAAAATCCTCGTCCATCACTGCCATCGTCTCCTGTTCGCCTGCCATCGTGCCACGACCGAGGTTTGCCCTCTGTATCGTTGGGTCGTTCAGCTCCGAATACGCATTACCGAGCTCCATTCCGCATACGTACGCCTCAAAGCGCAGTGCAATGTCCGACCGGTCGGCCGACCGCCGGGTCAGCGGACACAACGCTGCTGGATAGTCATAGACAATTGTTGGCTGGACCAAGTGCTCCTCTACAGTGGCCTCAAAAACATCGTTTACCAGTACGGAGTGATCAATCATCGAGCCCTTGGCCGCCTCCTGTGCAAACAAATCAACGTTTTTCTTGTCCGTTCTGTAAATGCCCAGTTGCTTGGCTCTCTGAAAAACACCATCCGCGTCGTCCATATCAACATCTGCGTATTTCTTCAGCAAATCGCCATATCGATGCCGCGCCCACGGCGTCGAGAAATCCAGCTCCTTGTCGCCGACGGTCCGCCGCATCTTGCCGTCCAGCCGCTCGATCGCCAGCGCCGTCATCCCCTCGATCCGCTCCATCATCACTTCATAGTCCGCATACGCCTCGTATAACTCCACCATCGTGAATTCGGGATTGTGCCGCGTGCTGATGCCCTCGTTCCGGAAATTGCGGCTGACTTCAAATACACGATCCAAACCCCCGACCAACAGCCGCTTCAAATACAGTTCGGGGCTGATGCGCAGGAACAAATCGACATCCAGTGTGTTGTGGTGCGTGACAAACGGCTTGGCCGCCGCGCCACCGTAAATCGGCTGTAACGCCGGCGTCTCGACCTCGATATACCCGCAACCGATCAGATAATCCCGCACGGCCTGCACGATCGTACTACGCCGCCGGAAGACGTCGCGCACCGGCGGGTTGCTGAACAGATCGACGTAGCGATGGCGATACCGCAACTCAACGTCCGTCAATCCGTGCCATTTCTCCGGCGGCGGGTGCAGCGCCTTGCACAGCACGTGCAGCCGGTCGACCCAGATCGTCAATTCGCCGGTTTTGGTCACTCCCAGTCTGCCGTCCGCGCCGATGATGTCTCCCAGGTCCAGCAGCTTCACCGCGTCCCATTGTTCGGACATCGCGTTCTTCGACAGACCGATTTGAATCTCGCCGGTGCCGTCGCGCACGGTAACGAACGCCAGCTTGCCCATGTCCCGCAACAGAACGATACGACCGGCCGCCCGGGCGCGGTCCCCTTCGGAAATGACGCCGGGCGATAGATTCAATCCCCCCGCCCGCGTTCGAATGGCCACCGCGGATTCCACGTCGGCGAACCGGCCGCCGTACGGGTCAATCCCCATCGCCCGCAGTTTGTCCGCCTTGGCCAACCGCTCGTGCTTGAATTGTTCTTCGCGATCCATCCGGCCATCCCTTGCCCGTCGCGCAGTGCCGGATCGCTTCTCTTCTGCGGGCCACCGATCCGCCGCGCGCCGCGCCAGGCGCGATCCTACTTGCCGGGTCGCATACCGGCAATCAAAACGACATGACGATGATGGGTATCACGAATCTACGACGCCGCCATGAAACGCGTGGCACCGGCAAGCGTGCGCGCCTGCCCGTGTCCGTCGTACGTGCCGTGGATCTACGGTGACTTCCAATTACATGCCGGATGCGTCGTTCAGGACGGACTGTGCTTCGGGTCGTCGCGGCGATACGGCCGGACCGGCGGCATCCCCCGCTCGGCGCGCGCCATCCGTATCGGACGCCTTCAGCGCCGTCGGACCGGTGATGCCCAAGTCGCGGATGATCTCCCAACGCAACCCGTCAAGGTCGGACGCGATCATCGACAACGCCCGCCGTCGCGCGTCGTCGGTTCCGTCGTGCGCCGACGATGCCAGTTCCACCAGCTTGGCCATGGCCGATAGCTGCTCGTTGTGCCGGGCGCGGACCGATTCCATCGCCCACCAAAACGTGTCGTAAAAGGCCTTGAATTCGTCCTTCCGCCGCAGGTCGCGGCGCCGCGGAAAGCGCCCCTGTCCCAATTCACGAAGGTGTTGCTCGACAACGTACAACGGCCCTGCAATTCGATGGGTCACAAAAACCGTCCAAACCCCAAACGCCAGCCCCATCACGGCCGCAAAGCTGAACGCCGCCAGAATCATCACCAGCGTGTTTTCCCACGCGTGGCCGACGCCCGGGCCGAATGCCCGCGCCTTGGCCTGTTGGTGCAGCAGGCTGAACAGCAGCAGGGTCATCAGCTCGGAAATGACGAACACCCCGGCCACCGCGATGCCGACGTATCGCCATTGAAACGACGGGCTGACCAGAAAATTACGCCGCGTGCGGCGCGCGGCGGCAGGCGCGACGGTCGTTTCGGTGCTTGGCTGCATGGCGTTCAACCCGTTTCCATTCGTGTGGTGCGGACCGATCGCACGTGTCCGATCCGCCCACGAACTGCATCGGCGCGCGCGGAATGGGAATCGAATTGGGCGGGCAGGCCGGTACGATATCAGCTCGAATTCGTCCAGAAAAACACCGAACAAGAACAAGAATGAACTGGCCATTCACGGTATAATGACCGGACGCGGGATTATCGGAGGCGTACGCGTGACGCGGTGGCAATGGTGGTTATGTGTCCGGCCGTTCGTTGTTTATCTGCCCATCGTTGGTGGACTGACGGCGTGGGCGCTGCGGTCGGCCGACGTGGGGCCGGGCATCGCCGCCGCGCTGATGGCGGCCGGCGGCGTTTTCTGGACGCTGTTGGAATGGTCCATCCATCGGGCCATGCACGTTCGCACGCGCTCGGCCGCATGGGCGCGATTCCAATACCGTGCCCATCTATGGCATCATGACGAGCCCGACGACCTGCCCCATTCAGTCGTGCGCCTGTCGGCCAGCCTGCCCATCGCGATCACCGTCTACGCCGCGGCCGCGGCCATGGGCGGTTGGGTTCCGGCGGCGCTTTTCGAATGCGGCATGTTGATCGGCTACCTGTTTTACGAGACGGTGCACCTGTGCAGCCACGCGCCGCGGAAGTTTCCGGGCGTGCGATTCCTGATTCGCTACCATTCGCTGCATCACCATCACGACGCCGACGCCGGATTCGGCGTGACCTCGCCGCTGTGGGATTGGGTGTTCGGCACGCTGCCGCGAAAACGCGAAACGGCAAATCGGGCGGTCGTGAATTGAAATCCCGTCAATCGCCGCGCCCCCGGTCGACGCGGTGTCCGTTCTATAGTCCGACAATGTTGTAACCGGCATCGACATGGATGTTCTCGCCGGTCACGCCCGACGACAGGTCGCTCAACAGGTAGACGGCCGTCTTGCCCACCTCGTCGGCGTCGATGTTGCGCTTCAGCGGGGCCTTGCGTTCCACCCAGCCGAAAATCTCCTCCAGACCGTCGACGGCCATCGACGACAGCGTCTTGATCGGGCCGGCGCTGATCGAATTGACGCGGATGCCCTTCTCGCCAAGCTCGGCGGCCAGATATCGGGTGGTCGCTTCCAACGCCGCCTTGGCGACGCCCATGACGTTGTATCCGGGAATCGCCTTCTCGCTGCCGTAATAGGTCATGGTCACGATCGATCCGCCGTTGGGCATCAACTCCATCGCCCGGCGGGCCATCGCCACCAGCGTGAACGCGCTGATGTCCAGCGCCTGCCCGAACGCCGCGCGCGGCGTCTGGTGGAAATTGCCGGTTTTGAGGTACTCGCGATCGGCGAACGCGATGGAATGGACCAGGAAATCGATGGCATCGAACCGTTCGCGAATGGTCGCGAACGTGCGATCCAGGTCATCGTCGGACGATGCGTCGCAGGGAATCAGCCACGGATCGGTGACCCCGCCGGATTCGATGGCCTTGCGCACGCGGCGCTCCATTTTCTCGCCGGGCAAATGGGGGAACGCGCACACCGCACCGTGGTCCATCAGGTTCTTCGCGATGTGCCAGGCGATGCTGCGATCGTTGGCCACGCCGAACACGATGCCCTTTTTTCCGTCGAGCAGGCCCATGGATCGTCCTTTCAATGACGACGGTTGGAAGCCGATACACGTGTATTCTGCTGGAAAAAGTCGGTTCTGGCAACGTCCGCGCGGCCGCGGCCGCCGCTTGACCGGCGGCACATCGGCCGGGAACATGAAAGCCGGGGTGAATTGATGCCGGGCTTGTCGGGTCGCACATGAAGGCGCTGATTACCGGCGTGACGGGTTTTACCGGGGGGCACGTGGCCAAGGCGCTTCAGGCTCGCGGGGTGGCCGTGCGTGCCTTGGTCCGCCAAACGGCGGACGCGGGTCGATTGCGGGCGATGGGAATGGAAGTCGCCGACGGCGACCTGCGCGACGCCGACGCGGTGCGTGGCGCGATGGCCGGCGTCGATCAAGTGTTTCACATCGGGGCGGCGTTCCGGGTCGCTGGACAACCCGACGCCTATTATCGGGATGTCAACGTCGGTGGCACCCGGAACGTCATCGACGCCGCAAAACATCATCGCGTTCAGCGGGTCGTCTATTGCAGCACCATCGGTGTCCACGGCGACGTCGGTCGCGCGCCCGTTGATGAAACGGCCCCGTTCAACCCGGGCGACATCTACCAGGCGACCAAGGTGGAGGCCGAGCTGCTGGCGGCCGACGCCTTCGCGAAGGGGTTGCCGGGCGTTATTTTCCGTCCGGGAGGGATATACGGACCGGGGGACACCCGATTTCTGAAGCTGTTCAAACCGATATACCGGGGGCGGTTCGTGATGCTGGGGTCGGGTAACGTGCATTACCAGCTCGTCTATATAGATGACCTGGTCCGCGGGATACTACTGTGCGGCGAAAAGGAAAACGCGCTGGGCAACGTGTACATCCTGACCGGCGAGCCGGTGATCACGTTGAACGAATTCGTGCGCTACGTGGCCGACGCGCTCGACGTGCCCCCGCCGAAATGGCGGGCGCCGTTGTGGCCGGTGAAAGTCGCCGCCCACGTGTGCGCGGCGGTCTGTCGGCCGTTGGGAGTATCGCCGCCGTTGTATCCGCGGCGGGTCGATTTCTTCTGTAAAGAACGCGCGTTCACCATCGAAAAGGCCAAACGCGAACTGGGTTTCAACCCGGTCGTTGAGCCGGCGGAAGGTCTGCGGCGAACGGCCGCCTGGTATTTTGAACAAGGTTTGCTGATTCCGCGGGTGCGGGCGGCGACGGAGCCACGGTGATGTGGGTATTGGGGATTACCGACGGAATCAGCAGCGGCGCCGCCGTCGTGCGCGACGGAATCATCGTGGCCGCGGTCAACGAAGAGCGTCTGTCGCGACTGAAGATGGCCTACGGATTCCCGCGTCTGTCAATACGCGAGTGTCTGCGTTTGGCGGAGATCGAGCCGTCGGACATCGACGTGGTCACCGTCGCGACGGTGAACAACTATCTGCAGGACGAACTGACGTCGTGGGAGGGCTGGTTTGACCAGGACAAGGGATACATCCGCAACGCGGTGTTCGGGGCCGTGTCGAAGTTCGGCGGATTGGCCGATCGGATGCCGATTCTGGAAGCCCTGTATTACAAGGCCCGTTGGCCGATTTTCGCGGCCCGCCGGCGGGGCATCCGCCGGATCATGGCCCACGAATTCGGCATGCGGGCGCCGGTGCGGTTCATCAATCATCATCTGGCCCACGCGACCAGCGCGTTCTACACCAGCGGATTCGATCGCGCGACCGTGGTCACGCTGGACGGCGGCGGCGACGGCGATTCGTCGCACATCTACCTGGCCAAGGACAACCGGCTGCGGATGATCACCCGCACATCGGCGTTCAATTCGATCGGCAATTACTATGCCTACGTCACCCACGTCTGCGGTTACAAGGCCCAAAAACACGAGGGCAAAATTACCGGACTGGCCGCGCACGGCAAGCCGGTTTACCTGGGTTTATTGAACGACATGATCTGTTTCGAACACGGACGGATCATCAACCGCGCCGGCGTCGTGTTCGCGGGCGCATTGAAGGAACTGCGGCGCCGACTGCCCGCCGGCTGGACCAAGGAAGACCTGTCGGCCAGCATTCAACTGCATTGCGAACGGCTGTCCGTCGCCTACGCGAAACATCATTTACAGCCGGAAGGCGCTGGAAACGTGGCATTGGCCGGCGGCGTATTCGCCAACGTGCGCATCAACCAGGAAATTCACGAGATGCCGGGCGTCAAGCAGACGTTCGTGCACCCCGGCATGACCGACGGCGGCCTGTCCGTCGGGGCGGCGCTCGCGTTGTGCATGGACGACGGCCAGTCGGCCCCCATGCCGCGCATGACCTGCGTTCTGCCCGACGTCTATCTGGGCGCAGGTTATACAAACGACGAAATCCGTCAGGCCATCGACGACGCCGGTCTGGAAGCCGAACGCCCGGACTGCATCGAGGCCGAAATCGCCCACCTGCTGGCCACCGGGCACGTCGTCGCGCGGTTTGACGGCAAAATGGAATACGGGCCGCGGGCGCTGGGCAACCGCACCATCATGTATCAACCGGCCGACCGGTCGGTCAACGACTGGCTGAATCACAATCTGAAACGCACGGAATTCATGCCGTTCGCACCGGCCACCATGATCGAACGCACGAGCAAGTGTTACCTGCGATCCGAAGGGGCGGTCGACAGCGCCCGGTTCATGACCATCACGTTTCAGTGCACCGACTGGATGAAAAAGACCTGCCCGGGCGTGGTGCATCTTGACGGCACCGCCCGCCCGCAGTTGGTCGACAAGAACGAGAACCCCGGTTTCTATCGCATCATCGAGGAGTTCGAGAAGATCACCGGCATTCCGTCCATCATCAACACCAGTTTCAACATGCACGAAGAGCCCATCGTCTGTTCACCGGCCGACGCCATCCGCGCGTTTCAATTGGGCCATCTGGACTATCTGGTGCTGGGCAACTACCTGATCAAGTCGCCCCATCCGCTGACGCACGATCTGGTGCCGATGCCGGGGATGGCGAAAAAGAATGCAGCGCCCGTCCGAACGTGACGCCGGCCGCGCCCACCGCGATTGCGGCAAACACGAACGACCACGCGATGTCCCGACCGTGCGCGACGGCGGTCACCGCGAACGCGATCAACGGCAAGGCGGCGACCGATGCCGATCCGATGACCATCGCCGCCACCGCCCGTCGATGAATCCACGGAATCGACGCCATCAAAGAGATGGGCAGGAACAGTACCACCGCGGCCAACACCTCGCTGCCGAACCACTGCCGCCGGACGATCATCGTCGAAACCGTCGCCAGATCGATGTCGATTCGCGCCGGG
This sequence comes from Phycisphaerales bacterium, assembly GCA_013140575.1. Lineage (GTDB taxonomy): Bacteria > Planctomycetota > Phycisphaerae > UBA1845 > UBA1845 > JABFSN01. The sequence continues at coordinate 8,969 of JABFSN010000092.1, forward strand.
GGACCATCGACGTACAATCGAACCGCACCGCGATCGTAAACGACGGCGATCTGATGCCAGCCGCGGGCCAGCACTTCGCCGGTGGTGCGCATGGGAATCAAGTAGCCGTTGGGGCCGGTTCGTGGTGTGCGGACGCGCAGGTCGATTTCGGCGCCGGACTGGGAAAGGGTGACGTTGCGGTGGTATGGATCGACCGACAGGCTGACGATCCGGGCCGGTCCGTCCTGGTTCATATTCGCCGGCAACACCGACGTGTCGATGGTGAACGCGCGCGACGTGCGCACGGATTCGTAGACCTCGACAGGCGGCATGTCCGTCCGGATCAACGTGGAACCGCCGACGGCGAGTCCGCGGCCATCGAATGCACTGGCCGGCGAATCGGGTACCGTCCAATTCAGCGTCATCGGCGTCGCCGCGCGGTTGGTCCACGCCGTTTCCGGCGTTCCACTGAAATCGTACAGCGCCACGGCGTCGGCTCGCGCGGCAGCATCGTTGAACGGTCGCCGCGATCGGTCCGCGACCTCGTCACGCGACAATGCGCGGTCGTAGATGGCCAATCCGGCGATGGTTCCGTGCCAGGGTCGGTCACCCGTGGCCTCGTTGGCCAGGACCAGCGGATACTCGTCGTCCCAGTTGTTGAGCGTCGCCCCGGTGTGAACCCGCACCAGCGCAACCATGAGCGCGACGTTGCCGACGTTGATAACGGCGATGGCGAATCGTCGATCCCATTTCACAAAAACCGCCCGCCAGCCGTCACGGCGTCGGTACGTTAATGCGGCGACGATCGCGCCGCCGCCGGCGCCAGCGGTATTGACGACCACATCGATCCAGCCGGTGTGCCGCGTCTGCGTCAGTCCCTGCATCCATTCCAGAAAAAACGCAAACGCCAACACCACCGCAAGCGTAATCCACGTCGCTCCGCGGCCAAAACGGCGGATCACGTTCCAATTCAGCAGCAGCCCAATGGCGAAAAACGACGCCAGATGAACGGCGACCTCCCGGCGCGAGATTTCGCCGGGCGGCAGCCGCAGCGCATCCCAAACGGTCGCCGGCGCCGGCACGTCGCGGTCCGGCGGCAAATACGGAACCAACGACCCCAACGTCACGGCCATCGCTGCGACGACCAACGCGACGACGGATAGGTGGATTGGTTGCCGTGGCAAGGAGTCGTCGGTCATGTTCAATCGGCGCCGGCGTCCGGCCGGCAATACGCATCCCGTCACAGGTGTCCGCGAGACCGCCGACGCAGACTAAAACCCGGGTTAGCCCACCGCAATTGCCGTGAAGCGGTGGGCGCCGAATTCCGGGAGTCCAATCTGGATGCCGGCGAAAACGGCACCGGGTAGAGCGTCACACGCGGCATAAATTTACAATTCCATCCGGTTGAGATGACGCGTTCCGACGGTCATGGCCACGGCGCCGGCGGTGATGCAGAAGGCCACCACGAACCAGCGGGCGACGAGCGTCACCGGCAGGTTGAACAGGCGGGTCTGAGCGGCGACCTCGGATAGGTTGGCCAGGAACATGCCCGCCAATGCGACGACAATTAACAAGACTGACGCAATCAGGTTGATCGTGCCGCCAAGGCCGTTGGCGATGCGGGCCGGGTTGCGATGGGTCAGCACCGGCAATCGCGCCCCGACGCCGACGGCCAGTCCGCACAGGCCGACGCAGATCGACGCAATCACCATCAAATGCATCACCAACGCCACGCCGCGCATGCGCAGAATGTAACCGGCCAATAGCGTGACGGCCGCCGCGACGCCGAACGTCACCAGAAAGGCGAACGCGAACTTGGCCACCAGAATCCACGCCCGCGAAATGGGCAATAACCCCAGCAACCAGAACTGATGCCGTTCGAGCGACACCATGGGAAAGACGAACCGGCTGGTGAACGTGGCCAGAATGAAACTGACGGCCGTCAGGTTGAGGAACGGGACGATGACCACCCAGTGGCTTGATGATTCATCGAGATCGAAGCGGGGCATGTTCAGCAGATAGAGGGCCATCAGACCGAAGAGAATGGCCAGCTGCGACCATTGCATCGGGTCGCGGACGAACGTGCGCAGGTCCTTGGCCGCGATCAGACGTGCGGGATGGGGCAGAAAAAAGAAGACCCGATTGGCCAGACCGGCGGACGCGCGGACGGCCAATGGCCCCATGTCGTCGCGCGTGGTCCCCGCGCGGTCGTATCCGACGACGAACCGATGGGCGACGACGTGCACGGCCAACCAGCTCAAGAAGAGGGCGTTCGCGAGGGTGACGATGAGATAACGGACGGCGTCGCCGCGGGCGTCGTTGACGGCGGCCTCGATGCCGCGGGTGACCCAGGTGCTGGGCAGAATGGAGAGTTCGACCAGCGACATCCGCGCGAAGAAGTCGTCGAGCCATTCCTCGCCGCCGAAACGCAGTTGCCGGACGGATTGCAATCCCCAGACGATGGTTGCCAGAATTGAACCCACCGCGATGTAGACCAGCCAGCGGCGCATGGTCCGCGGCAAATACCGGGCGACGCCCCAGGCCGTGAACAGCCCCAATGCGCCGGGGATGGGCACGAAGCCGACGAAGATGACGACGAAGAGGGGATAGAAGAACCAGCTTTCGTCCTGCACGCTGGCGATGGCGAGCATGAGGGGAATGCCCAGCAGCAGCAGCGACCAGCTCGAGAGGATCAGGCTTTCGGCGTATTTGACCACCACGGTGCTGTGGGCGCGGAGCGGCGAACTGAGCAGATAGGCCGACTCTTCGTGCGTGTAGAGGGCGCCGTACATAAGAATGGCGTTCGAGAACGTCAGCAATACGAGTAAGGCCACGAAGAAGAAATGAAAGACCAGGGGGATGGCCACGACCGATTGGAGCATGGAGGTCTTAAAATAGAGAAAGACGCCCTCGAAGAGCTTGAACAAAGCGAACCAGATGAGGCCGATGAAGACGACGGTGGCGAAGACCTTGACCGGGGCTTCGGCGACGACCTCGCGCACGTGGTTGCGAATGGCGCGGGCCCGCATCCGTGCGAGCAGGCCGACGCCGGCGGGCGCGAAGGTGAAAGGTGCGGTCATCAACGGCATCCGCGGTTCCTGAGTGAATCCACCCTTCGATTGGTAGAACGGGCATCGCCCGCCGTCAACGCCGGACACCGGCCGACACAATGTCACGGGCGGCGTGCCTCGCGTTCTCCACCCAAATAACTCCGGCAGCGCGCTAAAGATTTTTCGGATTGGTCGATCAGCGGGGGGCGGGGGCGAAAGCCGCAATCTTATAAGACGTAGTCCGCAGGATTCAATCCACGGATTACACAGATTGCACGGATGACAGGGGTTCCCACGAGGGTGCCCGAGCGTTTCCCTGGGTGGGCGCCCCGACCTACAACAACCGGCGGCGAGGATTCCGTCGTTCAAGTGGTCATTTGTCGTCGGGCCGTAGGACTTCCCGCTATAATGACGGAATTGCGACCGGGGGGTTTCGGCGGGTTTTTCAGGTATTTTTCGCAGGCAGGTGGCTATGGCCCATTCAAGGCGGTTCGGCGTCGGTGCGCTGGTCTCATTCCTGTTGTTTACAACCGCGTTGTCCGGTCTGGCTCCTCAGGGCCGGCCCGATACGACCACCGCGGACAACGCCGATGCCCCGGTCGGGGCCGGGACCGCGCTCGTCGGGACCATCGTGAATTACGGCCTTGCGGAGTTGGCCGATGGAATCGTGGTGCAACTCGACGCGACCATGCCGGCGCCCGGCACCGTGCAGCGCTCAACCGGACGAATTCACGTGCCCATGATCGACAAGAAGACGGTGGCGCTCGATCTGCGCCCGATCTCCCTTCGCGCGGACGGCTACGAACTTCGCGAGCAGCTCGCCGACGGCTCTTGGCGCAGCGTCGAGCCCGGACCCGAAAAAACGTACACAGGCGCGGTCGCCGGCGAGCCGGACGGGTATGTGGCCGCGTCATGGACGAACGAGGGGCTGTTCGCGGCCGTGGTATTCGCAGACGGCGAGCGGCAATGGATTCAGCCGCTGTCGGACTACGTGGCCGGGGCGGCCGCGGGACTGCACGTGGTGCATCGCGGCGGCGATACGCTTTGCGAGGGATCGTGCGGGATGGACGACGGGCCGGTGGGGTCGCCGCGCGAACCGAGCACGGCTCGCGGGACGTGCGGTGCGGACGGGTGCGTGGCCGAGATCGCCTGCGACGCGGACTTCGAATACTTCACGGCTCGAGGAAGCAGTTCGCACGCCACGCAGGACCGTATCCACGCCATCTTAAACGTCGTCAATCACCAATACATCCGTCAGGTGGCGATCACGCACCGCATCACCACGGTTTTGGTGCGGACGGCCGAACCCGATCCGTACACTTCCGGCGACAGCGACACGCTGCTGTGCCAGTTCATCACCGAATGGACGGACAATCAGTCGGCTGTTCAACGCGATCTGGCGAAGCTGTTCACCGGCCGGGACATCGCCGGCAGCCTGATCGGTCAGGCGTCCAACTTCGGTCAAATCTGCGACAACAACGGATTCTGCACGTCCGGGCTGGACAATGGCGCCTATTGCTACACGCAGACCGACTTCAGCCCGACGTTCGGCTGCCAGACCGACCTCGCCGCCCACGAAATGGGGCATTTGTGGGGCGCCCACCATTGCAATTGCCCGAATTCGACAATGAACCCCACGGTTGCGTGCGTCAACACGTTCGGCAATTCCGGCGGCCTGACCGTCAGCGAGATCGATGCCCACGCCGACGCGATCGCGTGCCTGTCCGCGCTGACCGACCCGCCCGCGAACGACACCTGCGACGACGCGATCGTGCTTCCCGGGACCGGAACGTACATCGGGTCCAATGTCAACTCCAGCACCGACGGCGGAGCCCTCGGCTGCGGCACGCTGAACGGCAACGTCGGCGGCGGTCGAAACGACGTGTTCTTCCGCGCCACGCCCCTCGCGAACGGCACGGTCTCGGTGGATTTGTGCGGCTCCGGTTTCGACACCATGCTGTCGGTACACACCGGCTGTCCGACCACGCCTGTGAACCAGATAACGTGCAACGACGACTGCGGTGCAAGTTGCGGGCTGGACTCGTGCACGACTTTCGCGGGAACGGCGGGCACGAACTACTACATCCGCGTCGCGGGGTTTGGGGGTAACTCCGGCTCGATCACGCTCAATCTCGACGGACCTTTTGCACCCGGCAACGACCAGTGCGCAAACGCCCTCCCGCTGTCGGATGAGACGGAAACCGATGGATCGCTGGCCGGCGCGACGAACGACGGCTCGGCCTCTTGCGGCAGCAGCTCCGCGAACCCGGATGCGTGGTATTCGTTCACCGCCGACGCGTGCGGGGGTTCGCTGGTCGTCGATGCCTGCGGCACGCACGACCGCCTCGGCGTGGACTCGGGTATGGACACGGTGTTGTCGATCCACGGCGCGTGCCCCGGCGGGGTCGCGAACCAGCTCGCGTGCAACGACGACGCCTCGCCCGCCTGCGTGGACGACGCCGGGATACGCCGCGATTCGCGGGCGACGGCCAGTTTGTCGGCCGACGAGTCCGTGCGCGTTCGCGTGACGCACTTCAGCACTGCACTGGACGACGGCTTTTTCTTCCTGAACGCCGAATACACGCCGGCTCTGCTCGCTCCGACCGTCGGCGCCATCGGTAACGCCGGGCACCTCTGCGGCGGCGCCTACACCGGACCGACGCCGACGATCAGCAACCCGGTGTGCATGAACCCGGTCGATTGGACACTGGTTGCCGGACCGAACGGCATGACCATCAACGGGAACACGGGCGTGGTCAGTTGGCCGACGCCCATCATCGCCGGTTCGCCGCACACCATCACCATCCGGGCGACGAACGACACGGCCTCCGACGACGAAACGTGGACGCTGAACGTCAACCGCATCGCCCCGGTCATGGTGCCCATCGGCAACGAAAACCATTCATGCGGCGACACCTACGTCGGCCCGACGCCGCTGATCACGCAGCAGGCGTGCATGAACCCCATTACGGCATGGTCGCTGGTTCTGGCGCCGCCGGGCATGACCATCAACGCCTCGACCGGCGTGGTGAACTGGCCGACGCCGACCATTGCCGGCTCGCCGCACGCCGTCACCATCCGGGCGACGAACTCGGCCGGTCTCGACGATGAATCGTGGACGGTGACCGTCGAACGCATCGCGCCGGTGGTCGCGGGCATATCCGACGATTCCCACGACTGCGGCGGTCCCTATTCAACAATGCCCGCGCTGACCAACCCCGCGTGCATGTTGCCCGCGACCTGGTCGCTGGTCACGTTTCCCACGGGAATGACCATCAACCCCGCGAGCGGCACGGTGAATTGGCCAGTGCCCACCTCGATCGGCTCACCGCATTCCGTCGCGATTCGTGCGACGAACTCCGCCGGCTTCGACGACGAGGGCTGGCGGCTGACGGTCAATCCCCTCGCGCCCGTGGTCAACGACATTCCCAACGATTCGCACAACTGCGTCGATGCCTATTCGGCCGCACCCGCGCTTTCGGCCCCGGGCTGCATGCTCCCGGCCACCTGGTCGCTGATCGCCTTTCCGTCGGGCATGACCATCCACCCGTTGACCGGGGCCGTGCAATGGCCGACGCCGACGTCCGTCGGTTCACCGCACACCATAACCGTACGAGCGACGAACGCATCCGGTTTCGACGACGAGGGTTGGCGTCTGGTGGTCGATCCGCTCCCGCCGGTGGTGATTGACGTACCCAACGATACCCACGACTGCGGCGGCCCGTACAACGGTCCGACGCCCGGGCTGACCGACCCCGACTGCATGAACCCCGTCACCGCGAGGTCGCTGATCGCCGGTCCGCCGGGCATGACCGTCAACGCCGCGACCGGGGCGGTGAACTGGCCCGTCCCCACGCTCGCCGGTTCGCCGCACACCATCACCATTCGGTCTACCAACGCCGCCGGCTTCGACAATGAATCGTGGGCGCTTCGCGTTTTGCAACTCGCGCCCGTCGTCGAAGACATTCCCGACGCGACCATCCCGGCCGGCGCGCTCTACACCGGTCCGGCCCCGATGTTGGTCAATCCCGATTGCATGGACCCGGTCGACTGGTCGCTGATCGAGGCGCCCTTCGACATGACTATCGACCCCGACACCGGCGTCGTTTCGTGGCCCGACCCGACCCCCGACGGCTCGCCTCACGGCATCACCATGCGCGCCACAAGTTCCCCGGGCGCTGACGACGAATCCTGGACGCTGACCGTCGTCCCGGGCGGGTGCGTGAACTCCTGCGGCGACCTCGACGGCAACGGCGTCGTCGACCTGTTTGATTTAGCGCCGCTCGCCGACTGCACCGGCCTGAATACGCCGTCGCTCGTCTGCCCCAACGATCGCTTCGTCTGCGCCGACCTGAACGGCTCCGGAGCGGTCGATCTGATCGACTTCGCCCTTTTTACACTTCACTTCGGACTGCCCCCGGTCGGCACCCCCCCGAACTGCAAATAGCCGGGCCGCCCGACCGCTCTACGGCTTGGACACGCCCCCGCCGCGAGGCCGCTATGAAACGGGCGGACCAGCGACCGCATCCGGCCGACGGTTGCAGCCGGCTATTCGTCCGCGAAGGATTCGACGATGCCTTCGGCCTGGGTGATGCGGAGGAGTTCGTCGGGGCTGGTGATGCCGGCGAGGATTTTGCGGCGGCCGTCGACGACGAGGGTTTTCATGCCCGTGGACGCGGCGGCTTTGCGCAGGTCGGACGTGGGGGCGCGGTTAAAAGCCAGTTCGCGCAGCTCGTTGTTCATGGTCATGATTTCGAAGATGCCCTGGCGGCCTCTATAACCGGAATTGCCGCAGCGGGCGCAGCCGGCGCCTTTGTAGATGGACTTGCCTTCCAGTTCGCCGGGTTTGAACCCGATCAAGCGGAGGGTGCGTTTGTCGGGTTGGGGATCGACGATGCGGCATTCCTTGCAGATGCACCGGACCAGGCGCTGGGCCATGATGGCCTGAATGGCGCTGGCCACAAGGAACGGCTTGATGCCCATGTCGATCAGACGGGCGATGGCCGACGGGGCGTCGTTGGTGTGCAGGGTGCTGAAGACGAGGTGCCCGGTCAGTGCGGCCTGAATGGCCACTTCGCCCACTTCCTTGTCGCGGATTTCGCCGACGAGGATGATGTTGGGCGCCTGACGCAGCATGGACCGCAGAATGCGGGCGAACGTCAGACCGATGTCCTCTTTAACCTGGCACTGGTTGATGCCGGTGAAGTTGTATTCGACGGGGTCTTCGGCGGTGATGATTTTTTTGTCGGGCCGGTTCAGTTCCTGAAGCGCGGAATAGAGCGTGGTGGTCTTGCCGGAACCGGTGGGACCTGTAACCAGAAAAATGCCGTTGGGCCGGCGGATGATGCGTTGAAACGTCTGGTTGTCTTCGTCTTCCAGACCGAGCGCGGCGATGCCCACGTTGGCAGACTCGGGACGCAGAATACGCAGGACGATGCTTTCGCCGTGGTAGGCGGGGCAGGCGCTGACGCGGAAGTCCACCTGGTTGCCGCTTAGTTTCATCTTGATGCGGCCGTCCTGGGGGACGCGTTTTTCGGCGATGTCCAAACCGGCCATGATCTTGAGCCGGGTGGTGACCGCGTTCTGCATGTTTTTGGGCACTTCGTCGCGAACGTGACAGACGCCGTCGATGCGGTAGCGGACGAGGACGCGGTTGGCCATGGGCTCGATGTGGATATCGCTGGCCCGGCCGCGGACGGCCTCGCGAATGACCAGGTTGATCAAGCGGATGATGGGGGCGTCGGCGTCTTCGGCGTCCTCGAGGGCTTCGGCGTCCACGTCGAGGTCGGGGGCGTCCTGGTCGATGCTGGCGACGGTCTTGGACATTTCGTCGGTCATGGGGTTGACGAATTTCTCGATGTATTCCTTGACCCGGCCGGGCGGGGCGAGGGCGAGGCTCAATTCGGTGTTGAGGCGGAAGCGAAGGAGGTCGAGGGTTTCGAGATCGAGCGGATCGGTGATGATGATTTTGAGCCGGCCGTCTTCGCGTCCCATGGGCAGGATCATGTGCGAACGGATGATGTCTTCGGGAAGCAGGGCGATGGATTCCTGGGTGACGGTGTGGCGGTCGAGGTCGACGTATTCCATGTCGAACTGGCTGGCGAGGGCCTTGGTGACGGTTTCCTCGTCGGTGAGTTCGAGCTCGATGGCGGCCTCGCCCAGCCGCTTGTTGTGCGAGCGGGCGTACTCGAGGGCGTCGGCGAGGTTCTCCTTGGTGATGACCTCCCAGCCGACCAGGATTTCACCGATCCGTTGTCGTCGTTTGGCCATGGCGAACTCAGAACCGAGCGGAATCGAACAGGGCGGCGGCGCTCCGCCGTTATTCCATCTGTGACCGACGAGGCGTCATCGCTTGCACTTCTCCCGAACCCAACAGCATACCGGTCACACGGACACGCACGCAAGTCGCGGGACGCGGTCCGACATGCGGTGATTCGTTGACATGTCTGATTCACGTATCTATAGTCCGCGCCTGCGGGCGTGATCCAATCCATCCTTCGTTCAATTGCGAAAGGGCATCCGCGATGGTCGCTTCGCCGCGATACGTCTACTCGTTTGGAAAAGGCAACGCGGACGGGCGGGGCGATCAGAAACAACTGCTCGGCGGCAAGGGGGCGGGGGTGGCGGAAATGACCCGCATCGGGCTGCCCGTACCGGCCGGTTTCACCATCACCACCATCACGTGCGCCGAATACTACCGCCACGGCAAACGCTGGCCCGCGGCACTCGAAAAACAAATCCTCGACG
>JABFSN010000073.1 GCA_013140575.1 Phycisphaerales bacterium
GTCCCCAGCAGCTCCGTATTGTCCTCATCGAGCACGTCGGCCACGAACGTGGCGGCCGTGCCCAGCTGCCCGCTGTCCTCGCCCGTGCGGATCGCCTGAATCAGCCCGGCCCCGACCAGCCCCGACGACTCCATCGCCCGGCTGATCGACCCGCCCGACGACACTTCGGATTCCATTCGCGCGTACAGCTCCTGGTATTTGCGATTTCGTGTCACCCCCTGGACCAACTCGATCGTCTCCAGCACCCCGACGCGGGCTTCGATCAACATCCCCAACACGCGGAACGTCTCCCCTTGAATCAGCCCCGACACCAGCCGCCCCAGAATCGGAACGTGAATCGACACGTCGCTCATCCATTGTTGCCCCACGCGCGATCGCATCAGAAACACGATCCCCGCGACCGTGCCGATGGGGCAGATCAACGCGACCAGCCAGTTGGTCTTCACCGACTGACCCACTCCCAGCATCAACGCCGTCGACGTCGGCAGATCCACCCCCAACGTCTTGAACATGTCGCCGAAACGCGGCATCACGAAAAACAGCAACACCCCCACAATCACCGTCGACAGCGACGACAACAACGCCGGGTACGCCATCGCCCCCAGAACCTTGCTGCGCATCAATCGCCGCTTGCCCACGATCGACGCCAGCCGCGCGAACATCTCCGGCATGGTCGCGCTCGCTTCGCCGGCGGCCACGATCGCGCAGTACGTGCAGTCGAACGTGCGCGGATACTTGCGCAACGCGCTCGCCAACGGTTCTCCCTCCTCCAGGTCCAGCGTGATCTGCCGCATCATCTGAACCGCCGACGCTTTGGTGAACTGCCGCGCGATCGACTGAATCGCCGGCACCAGACTGCTTCCCGAACTCAGCAACATGGCCATCTGCCGGGTAAACGTCGCAAGTTCGCGAATCGACAGCTTCGCGTTTGCCGCGTTGCCCTTGCTTACCGGCTGAATCGCGACCGCCGATTTACCCGACCGGCCCTTGGTCGCTCCGCTCGTCGACGGCGCCAGTTGCGTCACGAACAGATCCCGCGCCCGCAGGCTCTCCGCCGCGCTCTTCATGTCCGCCGCATCGATGGTGTCGGTCACCGACCGCCCCGACCGGTCGACGGCCTCGTATTGCAGAATCATGCCGGCACCTCGATTTCTTCACGAACCTCGATTTCGGCGCTCCCGCCCGTCGCCGCGCGCGACTCCGCCTCCGCGGTCGGCGTGATTCTTGCCACGGCCGGTCCCACCTCCGCAATCTCCGCCGCCTCCGACCGCGTCACCCGCATCACTTCCTCCAGCGTCGACTCGCCGCGTTCGATCACTTCCAGCGCTTTGTCGCGCAGATTTTTCCAGCCGATGCGGTTCAAATGCCTCCTCAACGCCGACTCCGGCGCCGACGACTGAATCAACCGTTGCAGCTCCGCATCCATGGGCATGACCTCGTACACGCCGATCCGCCCGCGGAACCCGGTCATATGACACTCGCGGCACCCTTCGCCCCGTTGAAACAGCTCGTTCGCCCGATGCGACCATCCCACCATGTCCAACAGATCACGCGGCGGGTAGTACGAGGTGCGGCACGTCCGGCAGATCTTCCGCGGCAACCGTTGCGCCACGATCCCGATCACCGACGAGCTGATCAGGTACGGTTCGATTCCCATGTCCGACAACCGCGCCACGCCGCCCGGGCAGTCGTTCGTGTGCAACGTCGACAGCACCAAGTGCCCGGTCAGCGCCGCCTGCACCGCCACCCGCGCCGTGTCCGGGTCGCGCATCTCACCGATCATCACGATGTCCGGATCCTGCCGCAGAATCGAGCGCAGCGCCCGCGAAAACGTCAGCCCCACCTGGTCGTTCACCTGAATCTGCGTGATCATCGGCAACTGGTATTCAACCGGATCCTCCACCGTCACGATGTTCTTCGTCTGGTCGTTCAACAACTCCAGCGCCGAATACAGCGTCGTCGTTTTCCCGCTCCCCGTCGGACCGGTAACCAGAATCAATCCGTACGGCGTCTTCAACATCTTCAATACGTTTTGCAGGTCCTCGCCGCACAGTCCCAGGTCTTCCAGCTCGAAACTCAGGTTGGACTTATCCAGTATGCGGATCACGATCTTCTCGCCCAGCACCGTCGGCATGCTCGATACGCGCAGGTCCACCTCCCGGCCGTCGGCAATCAAATGCACGCGGCCCTCCTGCGGCAGACGCTTCTCGGAGATGTCCATCTTGCCGATGACCTTGATTCGCGACACGATTTGTGCGTGCATTCCCTTAGGTGGGCGGAACAATTCCCGCAACTGCCCGTCGATCCGGTAGCGGATGTGCGTCGCCTGCCGGTCCGGCTCGATGTGAATGTCGCTGGCCCCGTCGCGCATCGCCGTCAGCACGATCAGGTTCACCAGATTGATGATCGGGCTGCCTTCCACCAATTGATCCAGATCGGTGACCCCCGGCTCGTCGTACGCGTCGGAATCCTCGATCCGTACGTCCGTCTCCTCGATCGATGCCATGAACGAATCGACCGTCACCTCCTTGGTCAGGTACTTCTGCTGGAACTCCTCGATGTTGCTTTCCAACGCCAGCACCGGGCGTATTCGCTTGCCCGTCAGATCCCGCAGCCGGTCCAGCGTCGGCAACGACTGCGGATCGATCATCGCCACCGTCAATTCATCAAATACGCGGAACATCGGCAAAACTTTCAGCCGCTCCGCCTCCTCCTTCTGCACGCACTTGGCCACCTTCGGGTCGATCAGGCCGTGACGCAGAACGCAACCCTTGACCTCCAGCCGCTTGGCCAATGCGTTCACCAGCGCCGTGCCCGTGATCGCCCCCATGTCGATCAGGTTCACCCCCAGCTTGCCGCCGCCGGACGCCTGCTTGGCCAACGCCTCGTGCAACTGCTCCGTCGTGATCAACTGATCCCGAACGAGCTGCTCCCCGATTTTCGTGGGCTTCCCGATCATAATTCCCTCAAACGCTCACACCGCGCCAACTCCGTCACCTGCCGCCGACCCCCTCCTTTTTTTCGCCTTTCGCCTTTCGACGTTTCGCCTTTCCCTCCGTCCCTTCCCTACAAAAAACTCCTTACCGCCGCGTCCACGTCCTTGAAGAACTGAAACCGCCCCGCCAACCCCGTCAACTCCAGAATCTCCCGGCACGTCGGCGTCACGCCGGCCATCTTCAATTGCTGACTGCGCTCGGCTAGCTCTTCAGCCGCCGTCACCAGCCCCTCGAGCGCGATGCTGTCCATGTACCCCACGCCCTTCATGGAAATAACCACCCGCGGATTCGGCCGACCCAGAAACGCCTTCAACTCACTCGCAAACTCCTCCGCCCCTTCGTCTACCAGCGCATCCTGCGGCGCACACACCTCCACCGTTCCCACCGTCTGTCTTTCAATCTTCATGCTCGCGCCCCACCCCCGGCCTTCGTCCCTTCGTGCCTTCGTCCCTCCGTCCCTTCCTCAAACACATCCGTCACTGTCCGAACCCGCCGCTCGCGCGCCACCCCGCACAACCGCAGCGCCTCCGACGTCAATCGCCCGATCGGCACCCGCGCTGTCCCGCTTCCCGCGACACCGCAGCGCATTTCGATGTCACCCTCCACGACGCGTTGGATCACCGGCAACGACGCCAATCGTTCCACGAACTGGTCCGCAATCAGACTCGCCAGCTCCGAATCGACCCGCCGCAACAGCAACACCACGCGCGCGTCGTCAAACCGCCCGATCAAGTCGTCCGGCCGCAACCGCCGTCGCAACGCCGTGCTCACTTCCTGCAGCACCTCGTCCGCCAGGTCCCATCGCCCCCGGTCCAGCAACGACCGAAGTCCCTCGACCTGAATCACCGCCACCGCCACCGGCTCGCCTACCGCGAACGCCGCCTCGGCCACCCGCCGCCCCTCATCGAGAAACGCGTCACGGGTCATGAATCCCGATACGGGATCGCGCGTCGTCGCCGATCGACTGCGGCACACCTCCGACAGCGTGGTCCAGAACTGACCGATCAACCCCTCGAACGCCCGCATCACCGCCCCCGACGGCCGCTGCGCCCCGAATTGCCCAACCGACACCACTCCAATCGTGCGCGCCCCCCGACGGATCGCGAAACACCACACCGGTCCGCCGTGCGGTCCCGTCGCCGGCGATCGTTCCGCCAGCTTTTGAATCAACTCGCCTTGCGACGCGTCATCCACGTGGAACGACCGACCCGTCATGGCCACGTGCCCCACGATCCCGTGCCGCGCGGATCCCAACTCCATCCCTACCGACTGTTCGTCCGACGACTCCATCGAACGCAGCGGCACCAACCCCGCTCCTTCGCTCAGAATGCGGAACGGCCGTGCATGCGTCGCCCCACAGGACGTAAACAGAATATGTCGAATGAACTCGTCAAACGCCGGCCATGCGTCTGTATCCCCGCGGTGCTCGTCCAGCCAATCGTCAAACCGCGCAATCGCATCCGCCACTGTCTTCAGTTCCGCCGTCGGCGCGATTGCGGACACGCTTTCCCCCTTCGTCCCTCTGTCCCTCCGTCCCTTCGTCCCCTCCCCATGCCTTTCCGACCAGTGCGCCATCCCCACG
>JABFSN010000113.1 GCA_013140575.1 Phycisphaerales bacterium
CCCCTGGCCTGGGGCCGGGGAACCCTGCCAGTGTGGCGGGCCCGGGCGCTGGCGCGCCTGGTTCCCGCCTGGCTCGCGGCCCGCCTGCCGGTGTGGATCACCGCGACCCTCGTCCTCGAACGCCTGCTGAACGTCCGGGGCCTGGGCACGGACTGGATGGGGCGGGTGGCGGCGCCGTTTTCACTGGCGATCAGGAGGGCGACGTTGTCGGCGAGGATTTCGTCGGGGTGGATGACGTATTGGGTGTTGTTTCCGATTTGTTGAAAGAAACCGTCGACGGTGGGGGACAGCGGGGCGCTGGGTTGGCCGGCGGCGTCGGTGACGATGGACCACGATCCACCGGACTCGCGAACTTCGAACAGGCCGAACGTGAGGTAGGCGAATGTTCCCGAGACGTCGTCACGGCGTTGGTCGAATTTGGAATAGATCACGGGGACGACGTCGATTTTCCGGCCGTCGGGGGCGGTGACCGCGATCGCGAGAGCGATGTCGATGCCGTCGGGGTTGGTGATGCGCTTGCGTTGGAGCGTGGCGGGGACGTTGACGGCCGGGAGCGGGCGGAATCCGAGCAGGGCGTACAACTCGCGGCGGACGTCGGGGTGGAGGCGCGAGTAGACGTGGAACCATTCGTGGAGCACGATGTCGAGGTTGACGCCGGCGGCCAACTGGTCCTCGGGAAGGACGATGGCGGATCCGCGGGTATAGGGAGAGCCTTCCTCCTCGCCGCTGGTCTTGATGAAGCGCCAAGCTTGAGGACGCATCGCGGGCAGCGATTTCCCGCACATCTCGTGGGCGGAGGTGACGACGGCGAGAAGGACTTCCTTTTCGGTCCGCGTCCATTTGCGAACATGGCCGGCGACGAACTTCTTGAACCGGGCCCGTTCGGCGTCGAGGTCGTCGGATTTGGGATCCTTCCCGGTGCGAATGGCGATATCGAGCAGGGTTAGATGGTCGAAAAAGCCGTCGGGATCGTCTTCGACGATGGCCTTCGAGCCGTCGCGCTGGTTCAGGAAATAAACCGGGACGCCATCGTCAAACACGTGGTCGGGCTTGGGGTCGGCCGCGGCGGCGGGCCATACACTACCGATGATGACGGCCACCGCGAACGTGAGCGGCGCGAATCGACCTGCCCGACACTTTGCCCGTTGAAGCGGGCGGGCGCCATCGGCCCTTTTCGGTTCGACTGAGTGAAGAGACCAACCGGCCCGACAAACCGCTCGCGGAGCATTCGAACCAGAGTCGTCGTTGGTCGCGTAAGAAACCACGGGGATCCTCCTGAACCGGATGGTGAGCATTTCGTTATCCTTCGACGAGGACCTTGAAGCCGCCGCAGGTCATGCGTTTGCAGTCGAAGGGCATTTTCTTCGGGTCCATCATGGGTGCGAGGCGGGGGTCGGCCATGACTTTGGCGTTGATGCGGTCGCGGTGGGCGCGGGATTTGTAGACGATCCAGGAGAAGACGATGGTCTCGCCGGGTTTGAGCTTGACGATGCGGGTGAAGGGGATGCCCCACTTCATGTCGAGGTCGTCGCCGACGCATTCGCGGTATTCGAGGGCGCCGTGCTCGCGCCAGATTTTGCCGGCCTTGCGGGCCATGCGGCCGTAGGCAGCCATGTTCTTTTTCGGGACGGGCAAGACGAATCCATCGACGTAGGGCATGGGAAGACTCCTTTGGTTGGGCGTTCGATCCTGTCCGTCGGGCAATCGAACGGCTCATTCTTGAGCGCTGCGTATTCGGAAAACGCTGGTGCAAAGTCTAATCCAAACGACTCGCGCCGGCAAGCGGATTCCGCCATTCAGGCGAAATCGGTACGGGTGTCGTTTGGGCTCGGTGATCGGAAAGTCCGCCGGTTACAGCAGGTCGTGTTTTTGGAGGCGGTAGCGGAAGGTGTCGCGGGACATGTGCACGAGGGCGGCGGCGTGGGAGCGGTTTTGGTGGCAGCGGTCGAGGGCTTGTTTCAAGAGGCGGCGTTCGATGGCGTCGAAGTCCACGCCGCCGGGGGGCAGGCGCAAGAGGAAGGGGTTGCCGGGTTGGAAATGGTCCACGCGGCCGAGGGGGAAATCGTCGGGCGTCAGGGTGTCTTTTCCGCCGAGCAGGACGGCGCGTTCGCAGGCGTTGCGCAGTTCGCGGACGTTTCCGGGCCAGGGGTGGGCGGCGAGGCGGGCGTAGGCTTCCTCGTCTATGCGGGTGACGTTGCGCTTAAATTCGCCGGCGAAGCGGGTGACGAAAAAATCGGTCAAGAGGCGGACGTCGTCGCCGCGCTCGCGCAGGGGGGGCAGGACGATGGGCACGACGTCGAGGCGAAAGAGGAGGTCGCGGCGGAAGCGGCCGTTGCGGACGGCGCGGTTGATGTCGGCGTTGGTGGCGGCGATGACGCGGACGTCGACGGTGATTTCCTGGGTGCCGCCGACGCGGCGAAAGGTACGTTCCTCGAGAAAGCGGAGCAGCTTGGCCTGCAGGCCCAGGGGCATGTCGCCGACCTCGTCGAGGAAGACGGTTCCGCCGTCGGCTTGTTCGAATAGTCCCTGCTTTTGGGCGCGAGCGTCGGTGAAGGCGCCGCGTTCGTGGCCGAAGAGCTCGCTTTCGAGAAGAGATTCGGCGATGGCGGTGCAGGTGATGTTCATGAAGGGTGCGGCGGTGCGATCGGAATCGTGATGGATGGTGTGGGCGACCAGGTCCTTGCCGGTTCCGGTTTCGCCGCGGAGGAAGACGGTGGAGCCGCCGCCGCGGGCGACGCGGTTCATCACGTCGAAGAGCTCGAGCATGGAGGGGTGGCGGCCGATGATGCGATCGAAGCCGAAGTCTTCGCGCAGCCGGCGGCGCAGATCGCGGACTTCGCGGCGGAGGTGAGTGGTGGCGAGGGCTTTTTCAATGGTGAGGACGAGGGTCTCCATTTCGAACGGTTTGGAAAGGTAGTCGAACGCACCGAGTTTGATGGCTTCGACGGCATTTTCGATGGTGCTGTAGGCGGTCATCATGATGACGGCGGTGTCATGGTCGTGTGCGCGGAGCTCGCGGAGCAAATCGAGACCGGTGGTGTCGGGGAGGCGGTAGTCGAGCAGGACGAGGTCAAACGACGCGGACTGGAGCGCGGCGGAGGCGGCTTTTCCGCAGTCGGCCTCGGTGACCTGGTGGCCGAGCTCGGTGAGCTTTTTGCGGATCGACCAGCGGATGAGGGATTCGTCTTCGACTACGAGTACGCGGATGGACATGGGGGGGATCGCTCTTGTGGTGTCGGCAGTTCGTTCGTTTTCAGTTTTCATTATTGGAGGTGGTGTCGTCCTCGTGCCTTTCGCCCCTTTGGGGCTAATGCTTCGGGGGATGAACCGTCCGGGGGCTTGCGCCCCCGGCTACTGACTTTCGCCCCTTCGGGGCTATCGAAAAACACAGTGTAACCCCAACGGTAGCACGACTCTCCGAAAGACGTTTTCCGTCAGTCACGCGCCGAGTGGTAATGAAGTTGTAGCATTTCCTGCGGGCAAGTCCACGATGACGCGGACGCCGGTTCCGGTTTCTCCGTTGAGGGTGATGCGTCCGCCGTGATCGTCGACAATGGTCTTGCACATGGGCAAGCCCAGGCCGGTGCCGCGGGCCTTGGTGGTGAAGAACGGCTCGAAAGCGCGGCGGCGGACCTCGTCGGTCATGCCGCAGCCGTCGTCGTGCACGACCAGGCGGATGCGGTCGCCGTCGGATTCGGTGGACACCTGGATTCGGCCGCCGTCGTGAACGGCCTGGGCGGCGTTGAGCAGCAGGTTGAGGATTAACTGCTCCATTTTGGATTCGTCGGCGTGGATGGGCGGGGCGTCCTTGGCCGGTTGGAAGGTGATGCGGGCGCGTTTCATGGTGGACTCCTCGCGCATGGCGGAAAGTACGCGGCGGACGAGATCGTTGAGATCGCACAGCGCGAGCCGGGCGGGGGAAGGGCGGGCGTAAACCAGCAGGTCCTTGACGACCGCGTCGAGGCGATTGATCTGCCCCAGGATTTCACCAATGATTTCGCGGTGCACGTGATGGGGACCGAGGTCGTCGCGGATGATCTGAATGGCGCCGCTGATGCCTGCGAGCGGGTTTTTGATTTCATGGGCGAGCGAAGCGGCCAACTGGCCGATTTCGGCCAGCCGCTCGGCGCGGGTCAGCCTGGCTTCCACGAGCGCGCGCTCGTTTTCCTGGACGAGGGCGGCGTAACGGCGTTTGTAGGATTCGAGCATGATGCCCAGCTCGAGGGTCAGCAGCCGGTAGAGGGACTGGAGCTTGGCGTTGCAGTCCGGCGGATCGGCACCGAGGACCACGCGCTCGATTTCGCGGCGCATGATCTCGACGGCGGTGACCATATAGTGCTGGGGCAGCCCAACGACGACGTGGCGGCGGCCGATGCGTGATCGCTTTTCGAAATAGGCGGGTCCGTAGTCGCCACGAAACAGGTCGGAGAGCCAATCGGCGAAGAGGGCGTGTAGGCCGGTGAGATTGACGTCGTCGCGGGTGAGGATTCGGCGCATGCCCGGCTGCTGAAGGATGTGGTCGTAAAACCGCCGGACAATGCCGGCAATGTGGGGGGCGACGAGGGGATTCAGCGACGCCAGGCGCGCGGCGTCGTCGGCGTTGAAACCGATCTGGCGTTTCATTTCGTCGGCGACGTCGTCGCCGTGTTTGGTTTTTGAATAATCTTCGTTTTGCGATTGCACAATCGACCCCCTTGATCGGGGATTTCGTTCGGTAGGCAGGATAGACGAACACGTCGCCCAACCCGGTAACCCGCCGGGTAGCGAGTTTAGGCGGTTTCAGGCCCGCGGTCATCACCACCCGTCAACTTGACGCATTCTGGGACGATCGGGCGGGCGAATCGCCGGAGGTGTGCGAAATGGCGCACAAGACGCGGGGCCCACATTGGCCGAACTCGTGCAGGCACCGCGGCGGTGTGCAGGGAGATCGGCCGGGGGTGGTAACACGAGTGGCACGGCGCGTGCAGTGACGGCGGGTTAGGAATTGATCGGGGGACACGGGTGCGGTTCGATGCACAGACAACCCAGACAGGTGGTTCCCGAGGCGGACGCGGTTGATCGGCCGGGCCGGCGGCTGCTGATCGTGGATGGCGATCGGCTGACGCGCTGGTCGGTGGAGTCGTATTTGTCGGACTCGTTCGTGGTGGTGTCGGCGGCTTCGGCGGAGGAGGCGGCGCGGCGGCTGGCGGCTGATCGATTCGACGCGGTGGTGGTGGCGGACGATTTACCGGACGGCGGGGCGTCGAACGTGGAGCGGCTGGCGCAGGAACGAAACGCAGGCGTGATGGTGGTCCGGACGGTGATTGAGTCGGCGCGCGGGCGCGGGGAATCGGGGGCGGCGCGGCTGGAGAAGCCGTTTGAACTGTCGCGTCTGGCGGCGCTGTTGGGGGTGGCGCGTCGGAAAAAGGAGGTGTAGGCGATGTTCGTCGCGGACTACATGGCCAAGGAGGTGGTCACGGTTTGGGAAGGGGAACGGGTGGCGACGGCGCAACGGTTGTTGCAATCGCACGGGGTCCATCAGTTGCCGGCGGTGGACGAGGCGGGGCGCCTGGTGGGGATCGTGACGGACCGGGACGTGCGTTCGGCGTTGGGCTATTGCGACGCCCTGGGCGACAACCTGCTGGAATCGTACGACGCGACGTTGCGGGACAATCTGGTGGTTTCGGAGATCATGACCACGGAGCCGAAGACGATCGCGTTGAAGAGCACGTTGGACGAGGCCCTGGGTTTGTTGTGCCATAGTTCGTTCAACGCGCTGCCGGTGATGGACGGTCACCGGCTGTGTGGGATCATCACCAAGAACGATCTGTTGCGCGCGTTTCATCATGTGCTGGGGCTGGATAAGGAGGGGACGCGGGTGGAGATCGCGCTGCCGGGGTTGTGGCGGGACCTGCGTGATGCGTCGACGGCGCTGGCGCAGTACGATGGACAGGTGCACAGCATGGTGGTAGCGTCGATGCGCCGGGACGGAGACGAGCCGGTGTTGTACCTGCGGGCGTCCGGATCGTCGGGCCGGCAATTGGAGGATGTGTTGCGGCGGTCGGGGTTGGTGGTGCTGGTGCCGGAACACAAGTGACGCGGCCGAGGCGCGGTCGGCGGGCGCGGTCTCAAATCTGAGTCGGTTCACGGTTTTTCCATTGCGGAGTTGTTGGCCATGAATCAGCGGCGTGTGTCTGTCGTCATGATTATTGCGGCGGTTGCGGGTTTGTTTCCGGGCGGTTCGCCGTCGCGGGCGCAAGAGGGCAGTTCGGCGTGCATAGACTGCCACGCGAAGGAGCAGCCGGGACTGATCGACCATTGGCGGGGCAGCACGCACGCGGAAGAGGAGGTCGGATGTCTGGAATGCCATGCGGCCGCGGATGGAGAGGCCGACGCGTTTCGGCATTACAGTCAGACCATCGCCACGGTGGTGACGCCGCGGGACTGCGCGCGGTGCCACAAGGCGGAGGCCGAGGAATTCGGGCGCAGCCACCATGCCAAGGCCGGGAACATACTCGAGTCGCTGGACAACTTTCTGGCGGAAGTGGTGGAAGGATCGCGGGCGCCGTTCAACCCGCACAGTCCCACGCCGGGAAAGTCCGTCGACCAGGTCAATGGACTGGCCAGCGTGTCGGTCGGTTGCAAGCAATGTCACGGGAGCAAGGTGGGCCTGAAGAGCGCGGACGGCGGGATTGTGACCCTCGAGGACTTGAAGCCGGATGCCAACGGAAAGCCGACGAATGCGGAGGCGATGGCGCGGATCGCGCGCGACGCCGACGGGCGGCCGTCGTTCCATCCGGACACCTGGCCGAATACGGGGATCGGGCGGTTGAACCTGGACGGGTCGCGGGGATCGTGTTCGGCATGTCACAGCCGGCACGATTTTTCGCCGCGGCGGGCGCGTCAGCCGGAGAACTGCGGCAAATGCCACCTGGGGCCGGATCATCCGCAGAAGGAGATATACGAGGAATCGAAGCACGGGGTGGCGTATCGCGACTTGAAGGACAAGATGAGCCTGGAATCGAAGGAGTGGGTGCTGGGGCGGGATTACACCGAGGCTCCGACGTGCGCGACGTGTCATATGTCGGGGCACATGAAGAACGACGGCAAGGTGACGCACGATCCGGGCGAACGGATTTCGTGGACCAATCGCCCGCCGATCAGCCTGGTGATGGATACGGACGCGGAACACCGGGTGGTTAAAGAGACCGATCCGGCGAAACGGGCCAAGGAGGTGGTGGACACCGCGACGCAGAAGCGGGACCGGATGTCCCAAGTCTGCTCGCATTGCCATACGCCGGCGTATATCGAGGGGTTTTACAAACAATACGACGACTTCGTGGTGCTGTATAACGAGAAATTCGGCAAGCCGGGGCAGGCCATTGTGGCCGCGCTGCGGGCGAACGGTCTGCTGACGCCGGTGGAATTCGATGAGGAGATCGAGTGGACGTGGTTCTATCTATGGCATCACGAGGGACGGCGGGCGCGGCACGGGGCGGCGATGATGGCGCCGGATTATGCGCACTGGCACGGCATGTACGAAGTGGGCGATCGGTTCTATATGAAACTGATTCCGCAGGCCCGGGAACTGGTGAAACACGCGGCGGAGACGGGTAAAACGGAGGCGGCGGAGGCGGTATCGAAGGTTATCGACGACATTCTGTCGCGGCCCGAGCATCAGTGGCAGAAGGGGTCGTGATTGTGCCGGCGGGGGTGCGCGAGCGCAACGACGGCTGTCGCGAGGATGATGGCGGTGAGGCCGACGGCGGCCGGGGCGGCGAAGGCGGGAACTGTAACAGGCGGGAAAACGCATTGGTCGCCGGCGATGGGTTCGCTGGCGATGTCGATGGTGATCGTGCCGGCGAAACAGGAATCGAGAATCATGGCCGGGGGGGAGATGTCGTAGGTTACGGCCGAGGGGATGGACGGAGCGAAGAACGGCCCCCATTTGATTTTGTCGGTCAGTTCGTCCCAGTCGCCGCCGTTGCTGATCTTGGAAGCGATCCAACCCGCGGGCGGCGCGTCCTCCAGACCGGCGGCGAACGTCGCCGGGGGCACGTCGAGCGTGATGGTGACCGAGAACAACTGACCCGGACCGGCAAAACCGGATAGATCGCGAGCGGCGGAATCGGCGCGCACCTCGCCGGCGGCACAGAGGAACGCGGTGGCAAGGCAGAGCGCCGGAAATCGGTGGACACCGGAATGGCCGATGGGGCGTTCGTTTGAACGATGCCCGGTGGGTCGGTCTCCGACGCGGGCATGGAGTGGGGCGCCCGTGTGCGTATCAAGACCGCTCCCTGACGGTCGCGGCTCGGAAGGGGTTGGCGCCGGCGCGGGCAATTCGGAGCGGCGGCGTTGTGAATACGATGTCACCGATTGGCATCGATGATTGGACTGGGTTGGACAGGATTCGTCATGCATGGCGGTTCGACCGCCCTCCGGGCGGGGGAGATACAAGGGTCGTCATCCAGGGACTGAAGTCCCTGGCTAAGATCGTGCGCCCTCCGGGCGGGTGCGGGAAGGAATTCTCGCACGCTCGCCGCGCCGTCCGTGGGCTCGCGCCCACGGCTCTGAATCAGATTTACGTCGCCATTCAAGCACGCTGCAATCGCTCGAATCGGTATCAGCGCGTTCGGCTTCTGTCGTTCAGCGCGTTCGGCTCCTGTCGTTTGCGGCCATTGGGTAGATCACGCCGTCGATGGACACGCGGCCGGTCAGCCGGCTGGGCGGGTTGGAACTGCCCAGACCCTTGTCACGGTGCGGAGTCAGTGTGAACCGGACCACGTCCGGCGAATCGCTGTCGAAGAACGGTCCCCACTTGATCTTGTGATGCCCAGCGTCCCATTGGCCGCCGTTCTCCGCGTCGGCGAGCCGCCAGCCCGCGGGGACGTCCACCTCGAGCGCGACAACGGACGCATTCTCCAGACCGACCATGCGCACCAATCCGCGAAGCACGAAGCCGCGGTCCACAGTGCGCTGCGATTGAAGGAGAATCGCCGCACGGTCACCCGACGTGCCGCCGGGGGCTGCGGGGAGGCCGCCATCGTCCGGGCAATACCCGGTGGGCGGCGGCGGACAGGCGACGGGGAACCAGTTGGCGGCGGCCTCGTCGCGGCAGTAGCACTCGCCCTGCCGCCAGATGTACGCGGCGCGGGCCATTGCGGAGAGGTCGTCGTTGCAGCCGGTTTTCCAGGCACATGCGTAGCCGATGACCTCGCAGAGGGAGACTTGGCCGTCGTGACAGCTTCCGCTGGGGCAGGAATCGCAATCGCCCACGGGGCAGTTGGTGCACGGCGGCTGCGGCATATCCGCGGGAACAAAAGGCGGACAGAAAACGTTCACGCAAGCGGCGCCGCAAATGGGCTGGTTGGCGCCGTCAACGGACACGGCGCCGTCGAAACAGGCCGCGACGTTTTGATCGTTCGCCGGGATCACTTCGTAGCGCACGAAGGCCGGAATGTTCGGCGAGAAGAACGGTCCCCATTTCACCTTGCCGTTGGCGTGGTCGAATGTTCCGTCGTTGCTGATGTTGGTCGCTGACCAGCCGGGGGGAAGCGTGTCTTCCAGGGCGATGACGGTGGTGTTGGCGGGCGGCGCCAAGTTGATTCGAACGAACAGCGGCAGATGGTGGCAGACGCTGGTCAATGCCGGTTCGAAGAAGCGGGTCGCGGCGCAGAGCGTGCCGTCGCACTCGCCGTCGTGGTCAACCGAGACGGACGCGGCGTCGGCCTCGCACTCGTTGCCGTAGGTCACGCCGTCGCATCCGCATACGGGGTCGTAATAGAGCGGGCAATTCGTGGGAATGACCGTACAGACACCGACGCCAATGGGGTCGTCGCACGTGCCGACCGGGTGCTTGCAGAACTCGGTGGACAGGCACGGAACGGCGCCGGCCACATTGGAACAGATCCGCGGGCATTGGCCGTGACTGCGATTGGAAACGCCGGCGGCGTGGGCGTCGCATTCATTTCCGTAGGTGATGCCGTCGCAACCGCAGACCGGATCCCACACATCGGGGCAGCCTGGCGGAATTGGCGTACACATGCCGGGCTGGGCGCCGTTGTCACACGTTCCGTCGGGAAACAGGCAGAACAAGCCGGGCCCGCACGGCGGGATCCCCGGCAGGTTTCCGCACGCGTGCGCGCACGCACCGAGATGGGCGATGGACATCGACGCGGCGTCGGCCTCGCATTCGTTCGAATAGGTTTGTCCATCGCAGCCGCAGACCGGGTTGTAGATGTCGGGACAGGCGGTGGGAATGGGGGAACAGGTTCCCCCGAGAGCGGCCATTCCGCAGTTGCCGATGGGGTACTTACAGAATTCGTCGGTCGCCGGGCAGTCGCCCTCGACGAAGCACATCGCGCCGCAAACGCCGGGATGGGCGACGGAAACGCCGGCGGCGTCGGCGTCGCACTCATTTCCGTAGGTGACGTTGTCGCAACCGCAGACCGGATCCCATACGTCGGGACAGCCCACGGGGAAGGGCGTGCAGATGCCGGGCACGTTTCCGTCGCAGTGACCGGTGGGGAACTTGCAGAACTGGTTATTGGCGCAGGGCGGGAGGTTGGGGTCGTTGCCGCAAAATCCCGCGACGGGCTCGGCCACTACGTGCATCACGGTGCCCCAGCACACGCCGATTGCGTCTCGAATGACCGAGTCGATGGGCGACAGACCGCCGCCGAATTGGATGCCGCTGTCGAAATGAGCCGGCGGCTCGATGCCGATGGTGAGGTCCAACGCCAGCCGATTCTGAGCGACGAAGTCGCCGATGATCTGGTACACGCCGGACCCGTGAATCGGGAAAGCGGCGCCCACGGAATTGGCCAGAACGTGCCAATCGACGTTGACCACGGCGTATTCGGTCATGGCCAATGGGAGATCAAGAATGGGAACAATGGCGAACGTGCCCGCCATCGGTATTTCGGGGCCGGTCAGACAATCGCAATCGGGACCGATGCAACCGCGTTGAAAGGTGCTGCCGGGCACGAGTTTGTAGGGCACGACGTCGCTCGCGGGGACGACGCTGGCGTCGATGGTGAAGACGGTGTCAAAACAAAAGATGTTGTTCCTGGAGACGGTGATGCGGATGTTCGACGTCCCGTTGTTTTGCAACAGCACCCACCCGCTGTCGAAATGCTGAACGGGTTCGCCGTCAACGTTGAGGTCCAGTTCCATGCGCTGCTGCAACACAGTGATGGGACCCGGCGAGCCAATTCTGTAGACGCCGCTGCCGGTGACCCGCCGCACCTGGAACGGATCGTTGACGGGGACGGACCAGTTGACGTCGTGAACGGGGAATTCAATGATCCCCGCGTTGTTGAGTGCCGGGCCGAGGTTGAACGATCCGCGCACGCTGCTTTGCTCCAGAAGCGGACACATGCAGGGCGGGAAGCAGCCGTGTTGATAGGTGCTGGCGTTGTTGAGGCGGTATAGCCCGCCGCCATCGGGCGGAATCGGTTGGGCGGCGGCGATGAGGGACGACCAACCGACGACCAGGGCCGACGCACAGCGCGTGGACCGGGCAAGAAACGGCGTGGATTCTGTTAGCGTAAACATGATGAACTCCCCCTAAGAATTCGATGTCGGAACGGCGGCTGATTTGTTTCGTGTGGCATGGACGAGGCGACCCCTTACGCATGCCGACGCAAGGGTGGCCATTGTACACTCCGCGCGGGCCAACGCAACACCACGCCGGAATCGCGTTTGCGGCTCGGAGAAGCGGGGAAATCGGCCGAAACCGGCGCGGAATCAGCGTCAGACGAGGTGGGTGCGGAATAATGGCGAGTCCTTAACCGCAAGTGCGAAAAACAAACGTGAAGTGACCGTGGATGGTTCGCGTCCTGTGCAGCGGGCGTTGGTGTCAGGGGCACGCATTTTTTTTGAATCAGCGTTTCTCATCGTGGTCTCATGTTCGATTGCTAAGATGTCCGCGGAACGGTTGCGGCTCATCGGATGAACGATGGGCCGGGCGAAGTGAGTGAGTCCATGAATAAGGAGATCAACATGGTCAAGCAGGCGCTGGTGATTTTCGTGATCGGGTTGGGCGTGATCGGGGCGGCGGCGGTCGTGGGTCGGGCGCAGGAGAAGAAGGCGAACGGGGAACAGGAGCGGGAGGTTAAAGAGGCCGAGGTGCCGAAGGCGCCGTTGGAGACGCTGAAGGCATTGGCGGGCGCGGCCACGATTACGGAATTCGCGGAAGAGATCGAGCATGGACACAAGTTTTATGAAGGCTCGTGGAAAGGCCCGAACGGGAACATTGATGCGCTGGTGACGGAGAGCGGCGATCTGGTGGAGATTGAGGAGACGACTCCCGCGACGGGGGTGCCCGCGGCCGTTCGGGCGGAGGTGGAGAAGGCGGCCGGCAAGGAGGCTACGCTAATGTGGGAGAAGAAGACCATCGTCATGTACGAGGTCCATTTCAAGAAAGACGGCAAGGGGCGGGAGATGATCTTCACGCCCGACGGCCGTCAGTTCCACGAGGAAGGGGCCGCCCAGGATGGTAAGGACGACGACGGCGACGACGATGAGAAAGAGAAGGAGTAAGAAATGGTGAAGAGCGCGACCGAAGCGGGCGGACATGTTTGTGCGGGTCTGTTTCTCCTGGGATGCGCCGGGTTGCTGGGCGTGCACGCCTGCATCGAGGTCGGCGGTTTGAACGGCGGAGGCGACGGAGACCCGATTCCCCTGAAGGAGGCCAAACTGAACATCGAGCACAACGCCACGGACGAAGACACGGGATTCCAGGGATTCATCGACAGCGAGGGTTGGGAGCGGCTGGACATCACCGGCCCCGACGGCGTGGTTTTCACGGTTGAAGGCGGAGGAAGGCTGCGCTCGCTGGGTCTAACCGAGCTGTTCTTCGAATCGGTCGAACCGGCCAACGCGGACGTGCCGATCGCGGACATTCTGGCCACGTTGCCGGAAGGGGAATACACGATCGAGGGTCCGACGCCGGATGGGAACCGGACGACGGGCACGGCGTTGCTGACGCACGACATTCCCGCCGGTCCGGTGCTGGTGTCGCCGGTCGAGGGGGCGACGGTGCCGCCCGCAAACCTGGTTATGAGCTGGGAACCGGTTACGCGAACCATCACCGGCGAAGCGGTAACCATCGTCGCGTACCAACTCATCGTCGAGGTGGACGAGATGCCGCATCCGCACGCGCTGGCCAAGCGGGTGATGAGCGTCCATGTCCGCCCCGCGGTGACGAGTGTGACCGTCCCGAACGAGTTTCTGGAGCCGGGGACGCCGTATAAATGGGAAGTGCTGGCGATTGAGGAAAGCGGGAATCAGACGCTTTCGTCCAGTGACTTCGCCACGGCCGACGACGGAACGATACCAGCGACGGTGCCGGATTTCGCCGCGACCACGTTCAGCCAGTCGACGGTGATCGACAATCCGCTGTTTCCCCTGCCGCCCGGAAGGGTGCTTACCTATCAAGGCGAGACGATGGAGGGCACGGAGCGTATCGTCATCGAGGTGTTGAGCGAGACCCGCGAAGTGATGGGGGTCACGTGTCGCGTGGTTCGTGATCGCGCTTTTGTCGACGATGTCATCGTGGAGGACACGTTCGACTGGTTCGCACAGGACGACGCCGGCAACGTCTGGTACATGGGCGAGGTGGTGGATGACTACAACTACGACGAAGCCGGGAACTTCATTGACATCACCCACGGCGGGGTGTGGGAGGCAGGGTTAGACGTTGCCGGCTCGGGTGTGATCGCCCGACCGGGAATGCAGATGCGAGCGTCTCCCGCGGCCGGGGACGTCTACCATCAGGAGTACTACGCGGGCTCGGCGGAGGACCAGGGGGAGGTGGTGGCGTTGGACGTTTCGGTCACGCTCGGCGACGGCACGGATTACACATGCCTTCAGGTGCGGGACTTCACGCTGCTGCATCCCGGCGCGGACGAATACAAGTACTACGCTCCCGGCGTCGGGCTGGTGCTGGAGGAGCCGGTGGCCGGCGGAGAACGGATTGAATTAATCAGTAGCGAGCCGTAGATCGCGTACCAGGAACGTAGTTGTTCAGCCATCGGCAATGCCACGATGGTGAGCAGGGACGACGAATAGAGAGTAGGGCGGGTTTCACCCGCCGCCGCGCGGCTCGGTTCTGCCGGGCAAACGGCGGGTGAACCCCGCCCTACCGGTGAGCAGGACAACAGGTTCGGTACTCACAGCGCTGCAATCGGCAGAACGGTCACGCATGAAGCAGTGGGCTTGCACGCGTCCGCGCCGGCGGGGATGCTGGTCGTGATCCACCATGCGCGTGCTGCTCGTTGAAGATTACGCCCCGCTGCGCGAGTCGGTTTCCCAGTCGCTGGAGGAGGCCGGCTTCGCGGTCGATGCCGCGTCGGACGGCAAGGAGGGTCTTTGGTATGCCCAGTCCGGCGATTACGACGCGATCGTGCTGGACATCGTGTTGCCGAGCCTGGACGGTCTGTCCCTTCTGACCCGTCTTCGTCGCGGCGGGAAACGCACGCCGGTGCTGCTCCTGACCGCGAAGGACACGGTGAGCGACCGCGTCACCGGACTTGACTTGGGGGCCGATGACTATCTGGTCAAGCCGTTCGCACTGGAAGAGCTTCATGCCCGGGTGCGAGCCCTCCTGCGACGCAAGTACGACGCGGCCGACCCCGTCGTTCGCGTGGGGAATCTGGAGGTCAACACGGTCGGGCGGATCGTACACCGCGCTGGGGAGCCCATCGAGCTGACCGCCCGCGAATACGCGCTGCTGGAATTCCTCGCCCATCGCAAGGGCGAGATTGTCTCCCGAACGGAGATTTGGGAGCACGTGTACGACTTCCGCTCCACGGTGGACAGCAATGTGGTGGACGTCTATGTCGGTTACTTGCGGAAGAAGCTGGAGCGTCCAGGCGACCCGCGTCTGATCCACACGCGGCGGGGCCAGGGGTATGTGCTCGAGGAGGGCCCGCCTTCCACGTAGGTCGCGCGCGGAAGCGTGAAGGATTCCGGATGAGGTCGTTGCGGGCACAACTGCTTCTGGGCGTGACGCTGGGCACGACGGCCGTTCTGCTGGCGTCGGGGGCGCTGGTGTACGCGCTGGTGAGCCGAACGCTGTGGGCGGAATTCGACGAAGCGCTGGCGGCCAAGGGTCGATCGCTGGCGGCGATGGCCGATCAGGACGAAGAGGGAGTGGATTTTGAAGTGCCCGAGGCGTCGCTGCCGGAGTTCACCGCCGTCGATGGCGCGGAGTATTACCAGGCCTGGCGATCGGACGGCACGGTGTTCACGCGCTCGCCGTCGCTGAAGGAGTCCGATCTCGATCGGCTCGCCGGTCCACATAATGTCATTACGTTCCGAAGCGTACGACTGCCCAACGGAATGGCCGGGCGGATCATGGGCCTGGTATTCGTGCCCCGTCAGGAGTTCTTACTCGGGGATGAAGATTCAGCGGAGGCGTTGACGCTGGTCGTGGGCCGCGAGGTCGGGGGACTGCAATCAACGCTGGGGCGCATCCGCGGCGGGCTTGTCGTTGTGTCGCTTGTCGCCGTCGCATCGGCGGCAGGGGTGCTGGTTTGGGTGGTGCGCCGCGGTCTGAAGCCTGTTCAATACCTGACCATGCGAATCGCGGGCGTCGGGGAGACGGCATTGTCGACGCGGATCGACGGCGCCGGGATTTCGGTCGAGCTGATGCCGGTCGTGGACCGCCTTAATGAGCTGCTGGGTCGACTGGACGCCGCGTTTCAACGGGAGCGCAGGTTCACCGGCGACGTGGCCCACGAGCTTCGAACGCCGCTCGCGGGGCTGCGGGCCAAACTTGAATTGGCGCTGTCCCGCGATCGTTCGGCCGACGGCTATCGAAAGACCATGGACGATTGCCTGCGAATTGACTTGCAGATGCAAGGCATGGTCGAGAATCTGCTGCATCTGGCGCGCGCCGACGCGGGACAGTTTGAGGTGCGCCGGGAACGCGTCGAATTGCCCCAACTCTTGCGCGATACCTGGCAGTTGTTCGAGGCGAGGGCGCCGGAACGGACTGTAAGTGTCGAGTGGCGTCTGCACGACTGCGCGGCGATCGAATCTGACCGTGAACTGCTGCAACTGGTCGTTCACAACATTCTGGACAACGCGATCACCTATGTGAATGACCGGGGGCGGGTGGTCGTTTCCCTGCGGGGGGCCGGTGCATGGATCGAGTTGAC
This sequence comes from Phycisphaerales bacterium, assembly GCA_013140575.1. Lineage (GTDB taxonomy): Bacteria > Planctomycetota > Phycisphaerae > UBA1845 > UBA1845 > JABFSN01. Next base: position 16,146 of record JABFSN010000113.1, read on the forward strand.
GGTCGAGAACACCGGTTCCACCATCCCCGGTGAAGACATCCGGCACGTGTTCGATCGGTTTTGGCGCGGCGAGTCCACGTTTCGACCGGGGGAGGCTACGCACTGCGGGCTGGGGCTGCCGCTGTGCAAGGCCGTCGTGGAGCAACTCGGCGGATCGATCGCGGCGTCGGCTACGGTCGAGGACGTCTTCGCCATCACCGTCCGCCTGCCGCTTCGTCGACCCGACGGGCGAATCGGGGTGAACGACTGAACGGCCGGATTGTAGGCCGGGTCATCGACCCGACAGTTCCGATTGACCGCGATCGTATCCGCGCGGGTTCGTAATCCAGGTGACCAAGTCGTCGAGGTAGTGTTCCCGATCGGGGTCGAATTCCAGCGTGTGCCGCGAACGGTCGTAGGTGGTGATGGATACGGATGGCCATTGCAGGTCGCGGACGAACGCGCGCGTCAATTCGTTGTCGATGATGCGTTCGTCGGCGGCCAGCAGAAGATGCACGGGCACGGGCGGCGCGTCGGCCAGTTTCTGCACGACGCGGTCCATCCGCCGGGAGGCGAGATAAAAGGCCGCGGTGGCCTGGTGGATTTGGAGCGGATCGTGGCGCAGGAATTGGATGCGCTCGGGAATGCCGGTGAAGAGCGTCGGATCGTTGAGGGGGATGTCGTAGAGGCGGTGTGGGGCCCCGACCATGGACAGGCCGATGCGGAACATCTCCGTTTTTGAGACGCCCACCCGCGGAAACAGACCGGGCGTGACCAAGATTAGCGATTCCGTGGACGTCGGGCGGCGGGCGTGCATCGCGACGACGAGCTTGCCGCCCCAACTGACGCCGAGCAGGTGATGCGACTCGCGGGCTGTACGGGCGGTCAGCACGTCCAGCGCGGCGAAGGCATCGTCGAGGAGCTGGTCGCAGGAGTCGGCATGGCCGCGATCGCGGGCGTTTCGGCCCGACCCGCGGCGATCGGGTTGCAACACGGCGAAACCGGCGCCGGCCAGGCGCGCCGCGGAAGATTCGTACCAGCCGCAGTGCGATTGAATGCCGTGCAGATAGAGCACGCCGCCGCGGCAGGGGATCGCCGGAAAGAAACGGGCGTAAGCGGGGTAGCCGTCGGGGAGGGGGATGGTCAGTTCCTCGAAATCGGTCATCGGCGCGGCATGGTAATCGTTTATGATAGGGGAAGCACGCGGAGGAAACGCCCGATGGTGATCGCGGTATTGATTCGACTTCCGGCGTTTCGATCGCCGCGGATGTTGGGGGAGTAACGGGTCGGAAGCATGGGATTGTCGTCATGAACGCATCGGAATCGGCCAGCGTCCGGCGGGCGATCATTCAGCATCTGGAGACCGATCGGCAACTGGGTGTTCGTTCCGTGCCCATCCTGCTGCCTGGCGCGAGCCGCGTGTCGCGTGCGTCGACGGAAGACCGGGCGGTGCGATTGGCGGCGCTGAACGAGGGATTCGTCCGGGACTGCCGTAAATGCGCGCTGTGCGAAACACGAACGCAGACGGTGTTCGGCTCGGGGAACGCGGCCGCGCGGGTGGTGTTCGTCGGCGAGGCGCCGGGAGCCGACGAGGACCGGCAGGGAGTGCCGTTCGTCGGACGGGCGGGTCAACTGCTGACCAAGATGATCGGCGCCATGGGACTGGACCGGAAGGGGGTGTTCATCTGCAACGTGCTGAAGTGCCGCCCGCCGGACAATCGCACGCCGGCCGCAGACGAGGTGGCCGCGTGCAGCCCCTATCTGCTCGAGCAGATTTCGATCATTGAGCCGGAGGTCATCGTGGCGCTGGGGTCGCCGGCGGTCAAAACATTGTTGAGCACGACCGAGTCCATCAGCCGGTTACGCGGCAAGTTTCATGACTTCTATCCGTCGGGCACGCCGACGGTCGGCCCGGTCATCCCGCTGATGCCCACGTTCCACCCGGCGTACCTGTTGCGCAGCCCGGACGAGAAGGGCAAGGCCTGGTCCGACCTGCAAATGGTCATGAAACTGCTGGGGCTCCCGCCGCGGACGTCCTGACCGGAACCGAGACCTGAAAGAGTTACGCGGACCACGCCCAGCCTGCGAACGGGACGCACTTCGCGCAAATCCATCCTCAAACGGAATGCTTGTTCGCACACGTCAATCGACATAGGTAAGCCCTCGCGGGCTGTCCCTGTCACACCACCGTGCGTACGGGTCCGTACACGGCGGTTCGATGGGGTTGAGCGGTCAACGAACGGATAGCGAAGGCAGTCCGAGTTCTCTCA
>JABFSN010000111.1 GCA_013140575.1 Phycisphaerales bacterium
TAACAAACTCGCCCACGCCCTCGATCAATTCCAGATCGACCCCGCCGATTGCGTCTGCGCCGATCTCGGCTGCAACGTCGGCGGCTTCACCGACTGCCTTCTGCGCCGCGGCGCCCGCCGCGTCTACGCCGTCGATACCGGCTTCGGGGCCCTCGATTGGAAACTCCGCCGCGACCCCCGCGTCGTGGTCATGGAACGCACCAACGCCCTCCACCTCACCCTCCCCGAACCCATCGACCTCGTCACCATCGATGTCGCCTGGACCCGCCAGACCCTCATCCTCCCCCGCGCCCTCGAACTGATCCGCCGCGGCCCACAACGCGAAACTACCCGGCCCAATCAACTTTCCCAGCCGCCCACCCCCGCGACCTTCGCACCGCACGCGCCCGCAGAATCGCCGCTTCATCCGTCGCCGCAACCGCCGACCCCGGCCCAGGATGGAGTGCCAACGCATGGCATCATCATCTCATTGATCAAACCCCACTACGAGGCCGACCCCCACCAACTCCGCCGCGGCCGGCTCGACCCCGAATCAGCCGCCCGCGTCGTGGACGACGTCATCCGCCGCCTCGCCGAACTGCGCATCTTCGTCGAATGCACGACGCCCTCCCCCCTCCCCGGCGACGCCGGCAACCGCGAGTGGCTCGCCCTCATCCGCCTGACCCCAACCCCGTAGGGTGGGCATTGCCCACCGCCCCCACCGGGGCAGGAATTCCTACGAGACGGAATCCGCGGGTTGCGTGATGCCGCGCATCGCTCAACCGGTGGCTACCAGCTGCCGCCGCGTCGGGGCCGTAACATTTGCACGCCGCGAATCTTCGCCAAACGCCTACATCGTGCATCGCGGGTCGGTATGACGCGACGCCGCACGGTCGCCGGCTATAATCGGCCACATTGATGATCCAGGCGTACATTCGATCCATCAAGACGGCGTTGACCGCGCCGTGGCGCGTCGGGCAAACGCCGTTGATGCGCGAATCGCGGCGGACGCTGATGGCGGTGGCCGCGATGCACATGGTCGCGGCCGCGGGCGTGTGCGTGCTTTCGTCGTCGTGGGTCTATCTGGCCGGCAAGGGCATCGTGCTCGGTGCGGGCGAAATGGACACGGGCGAGGCCCTGCTGCCGCCGGATTCGCCCGGGCAGGTGGCCGCCGGGTTGATCGCGTCCTTTTCCATCTGGTTGGTCGCGCTGACTGCCGTCGTCGGCGTGTGCGCGCTGGCGGCCGACTTGACGTATGTGCGCGACGCGTTCGGGTTCGCGACGGCACTGCGCGGGGCGGCCGTGTTGTCGATCTGGTTCGTCGCATGGGCGGGGTTGATGTTGATCGTGAATCTGGAACGCGGCCAGCGATTGTTGCATCCGGCGCGCTGGCCGACGGGGGAAAACTGGGACGTCCGCGACCGGCTGGTTTATCTGGCGATTCTGTTTCCGATCGTGTGGGCGTCCGGTCTGCCGCCGCGCGTCGGCGTGGACGGTCGGCCGAGGCGAATGGCCGTGGTGATCGGGGCCGCGGCGATTTCGTGGATGGCGTGGATCGGACTGTGGCGGGCGTTGCCGTGGGTGTCGATCGAGGCCTATGCGGGGTGACGGCGTGTGTTGAACGGCACCGGTCCGGACATCATTGACGCGTCGACCCGCGGATCGGCCGGCTGGTGGTTCCGCGGCGCGTTCGTGGCGGTGTGGATCGTGTTCGGGCTGTTTCGCGTGGGCGTCGATCGATTCGATCGATGGCTGGCGGGTCCGTGTTGGGACGTGCCCAGTCTGTGGCACGCGTTGGCCGACGTGACCGTCAATACCGGCGTGGTCGATCCGGTGGTCGGGGGCGTTTCGGCGGGCGTTCGCCGATCGAGCGTGCACCATTTCGTTCACGCCCGATACGCCGTGGTGGCCATGATCGAGCTGGATCAATCGCACCTGTTCGTGATCGACGAGCAATATCGCGTCGTCGGCCGGTTCCGCCGGCGGACGCCCATGACCGAGAAGCTGGCCGAACGCCGCCGCGGATTGCAGGCGCTCAGCCACCTGTGGCCGGTGTACGATTCCTACGGCGACGGGCGGCTCACGACGCTGATCGGGTTTTCGGCCATCCGTGGGGGCGATCAGGCTCACGGGGCGTACGCCTATCTGGCGCTCGGCGGGGAACGCAACGAGGTGCTGTTCGTCTGTGACGTGCGCACCGGCCACCCGCATCCGCGGGTGATTCTGGTGGTCGGGGACTTCAGCGGCGATGGCTACGACGACCTGACGGTCCGGCAGACGCGACGCAAGAACGATCGGAAGCCCGTGGCGGAGGAACCGTTGGCCGTGTTCCGATGGGACGTCGAGCGCCGGGTGTTCATGCCCGACGTGCCCGACCGATCTTGCGGGTTCCTGTCCTACTGGTGCGCGACGCCGGACGACCGCGTTCAATTCGGTGTTGATGAATGGCTCGACGAGGAGCGCATCCGGATGCTGCCGATGATCGGCGACCGATCGCGCTCGGCTGACCGTTGATTCCCCGGCGGCGGGAATGCGGGTAGAATCGACGGACGCGTAGGCAGCTCGGCCGCCGAACCGGTTCATCGACCGGGTGGTGGCCGGCCAATCAGGTGGATCCCCGACCATGCTTCCTGAAATCTGGACGATGCCCGGCACCGGGTGGCAATTGAAGGGCTACGGTCTGATGATGACCGTCGGCTTTTTGAGCGGCGTCTATCTGGCCATGCGCCGGGCGTTGCGGGTCAAATGCGACCCGGACATGGTCCTGAACTGCTCGCTGATCGCGTTGATCGGCGGGGTGGTCGGCTCCCGCGTCTTTTACGTGGTGCACTACTGGGACGAACAGTTCGCCCAGCGGGCCGATCTGCTGTTCGCGTTGATCGACATCACCCGCGGCGGTCTGGAATTCATCGGCGGACTGTTGACCGCGACGATTCTGATCGTCCTGTACGTGTGGAAAAAGGGCTGTTCCGTGCGCGTCTATGTCGACATATTGGCCGTCTCGACCATGTGGTCGCTGGGCGTGGCCCGAACCGGGTGCTTTCTGAACGGTTGTTGCTTCGGCGGCGTCTGCATCGATCCGCAGGGGCACCGCGCGTCGGCGCTGGCCGTCGAGTTTCCGTTCGGCAGCCCGGCCGCGGTCCGGCAATGGGAGAATCGCCAGATCACGCTGCCGGCCGAGCTGATCGTCGACGGGTTCAAACCCAGCACCACGTCGTCCCTCGGGCATTCGTTTCCGCTGCCGCGCGAGGTTCTGTCCATGTCTGACGAAAAGCGCGACCGGCCGCGCCTCGAATATGAAAACGCCCGCCGCACGCTCGAGCAGGCCAAACAGATGGGCGCCGACGCCAACGAAATCAAGGCGCTGGCCGACGACGTGGATTCATCCAAACAACGGTTGGAAAGCCATCGGCTCGGTTCCGCGCTGGGCGCGCTCGATCTGGCGCGGGCGTACCCGTCGCGCGAAGATCCGGCCCGCAGTTCGACCGTTGGCGAGCTTCGCGAACTCGCCGCCGAATATCCGGCGCGATGGGTTCATCCCACGCAACTCTATTCCAGCGCCGCCGCCATTCTGCTGTCCGTCTTTCTCGGCCGCGTGTTTCATCGCCGCAAACGCCACGGCGTGATCTTCGGCCTGATGCTGCTGCTCTATCCGGTAATGCGTTTCATCATCGAGTCCATCCGCGCCGACAACCCGCTCGATTCATTCGGCCTGACCGTGTCGCAGGCCATCGCCGTGGGGATGTTTGTGGTCGGGTGCGTTTACTTGTTCGTTCTGTACCGCTACTTCCCGCTCCGCTCCCCCCGGGCGGTGCCGTACGTCCCGGATGTTGAGCCGGCGTGACGCAAGACTGTTGATGTTGCGTGGACGATTCGTGTGGGGTGGGCACTGCCCACTAATTCGCGCGGCGCGAAATTCCGTATGGTGGGCAGCGCCCACCGGACGAATCCGGCGGTCGATATTGGTTCATCGGCGCAGCGTCCATGCCGCATCCGCGTATTTCGCTGATAGTTCGTCCGCCAGGGCGAGTTCGTCGTTCGACCGTTCGGTAATGCTCCATTGCGCGCCGAGTGCGGATGCAATCGCCTGCGGAAGTGTCTTTCGCAGATGGTGTGTGTCTATACCCGATCGAATTAGCGTGGCCGCCGGTTGCTGATCGAAACGCCGGGCGACGATGATCGAACCGTGCTGCAGAACGGCCTCCCGTGTGCGGCGTTGGGCGCTGCCGGCCAGTTTGGCATCGCGGATCACCACGTCCAGCGGATGCCGGCGGGCGAAACAAAAGAACGGACCGCGCGTCGGGCTTGATCCGTCATCCAGACCGCTGATGGTCGACATGACGCCGGCCGCGGACAGACATCGGATCAATGCCTCGTGAACGATCTCGTATAACCGCGTCGGCCTGCCGGCAATGGACGGATGATGGATCGGCAGGACCAGTGAATAGGTCAGTTCCCGGTCGTGGAGAATGGCCCCGCCTCCTGTTAGACGGCGCACCACCGGCAGACCGCCCGCGGGCGGCGGCAGTGCCTGATAGTCGGCGTAGCGTTGGAAATAACCCAGTGAAATCGTCGGTTCGGACCATTCGTATAGCCGCAGCGTCAGCCCGATAGCGCCCCGTCCGATCAGCGCCAACAGCGCTTCGTCGCGGGCCATGTTGACCGGGCCGGTCGCGGGCAAATCGTGAATGACGCGCAGCGCGCCGGTTCCGCTGTCTGCCGGATTGCCGGTAAACGGCACGCCCGGTTGGACGTCGTCATCACTGCGGGCGCCAGCGGACATTGGGTTTGCGTGCGGCCGACACCTCGTCCACGCGACGGACGGGCTGCGTGTGCGGAGCCGTGCGGACGCGCTCCGGATCGTTCTCGATTTCATCGGCGATGGTCAGCATGGCCGCCACGAAACGGTCCAGTGTGTCCAGCGATTCGGTTTCCGTGGGTTCCACCATCAAGCAGTGATGAATGGGCCAGCTCATCGTGGGCGGGTGAATGCCGAAATCAATCAGCCGCTTGGCGATGTCGGTTTCCGTGACGTCTGACCCGGCGAATCGCGGCACCATGATGAACTCGTGGGCATACGGCGGCGGAAACGGCATCTCAAACCGGTGCCGCAAACGCGCGGCCAGATAGTTGGCGCTCAACACGGCTTTTTCCGCAACGTCGCGCAATCCGTCGCCGCCCAGCGCCCGGATGTAGGTATAGGCCCGCACCAGTACGCCGGATTGTCCGTAGAACGAACGCACCTTGCCGATGGATTTCGGCCGGTCTTCGTCCCAGCCATACGTACCGTTTTCGCGACGGACGATTTGGGGCACGGGCAGGAACGGTCGCAGATGTTCGGCCACACCGACCGGTCCCGCCCCCGGTCCACCCCCGCCGTGTGGCGTGCTGAACGTCTTGTGCGTGTTAAAATGCATTGCGTCCACGCCAAACGACGCCGGCTTGGCAATTCCCAGCAGCGCGTTCATGTTCGCGCCGTCCAGATACAACTGCGCGCCGCGGGCGTGAACGATCTTCGCGATCTCGGCGATCTGTTCGTCAAACACGCCGACCGTGTTCGGATTGGTAATCATCAGCGCGGCCGTCTGTTCATCGACCTGGTCCCGCAGATCTTTCAGATCGACGCGACCATCCGCACCCGACTTCACTGTGCATGCCTGCCGCCCGCAAATAGTGCACGTGGCCGGATTGGTGCCATGCGCGGAATCGGGCGTTAACACCTTCACACGGTTCTCGCCGCGGCTGCGGTGATACGCGTTGATGATCATCAACCCGGTCATTTCGCCCTGCGCGCCGGCCGCGGGCTGCAACGTGACCTCGGCCAATCCCGAAATCTCCTGCAGCGCCAACCGCAATCGATGGAACAGTTCCAGAATGCCCTGAACGTCGGCCTCGTCCTGATACGGATGCAGACGCGCGAACCCCGGCATGGCCGCCGCCCGTTCATTCACCCGCGGGTTGTATTTCATCGTGCAACTTCCCAGCGGATAGAAATTGGCGTCGACACTGAACAAACGCTGGGCCAGACGCGTATAATGCCGCACGAGGTCCATTTCGCCGATCTCGGGAATCTCCGGACCGGCCGTGTCAACCGCATCCTCGCCGAATGCGAACGCGGGATCGACGCAGGGAACGTCCGACGGGGGCAGCCACGCCGCCGACGCCCCGGCCGCGCCGCGCTCGAATATCAGCGGGTGATCTTCGTCCCTCGGCAATCGTGTTCCAGTCGGCGACGCAGTCGTATTCGTTGCCATTATAGACTCCTGCGAACCGCCCGCCCGACGTCGTTCGCCCTGTATCTCCACGGCACTCTTCATCAGCTGCGTCATCGTCGAATCCACCCGCTGCTAAACGGATTTCAGCGCATCCGCCAATGCGTCGATCTGTAACCTGCTTCGCTTTTCGGTGACGGCGATTAAGAAACAGTCCTTCAGTTCCGGAAACCAGCCCCCCAACGGAACGCCGGCCGCAATTCCCCGGCCTTGGCAATGATCCAACACGTTTCTCACCGGACGGTCGCTCTGCACGACGAATTCCCTGAAAAACGGACCGGCGAACTTCAGGCGGTAGCCGTCTAATTCGGCGATCCTCGCCGCGGCATACCGCGACTTGTTCACACACAGTTGCGCAACCTGCCGCAAACCACTCCGGCCCATCGCGGCCGTGTGAATAGTCACCCTCGTCGCCAACAACCCCTGGTTCGTACAGATGTTGCTCGTGGCCCGTTCGCGGCGAATGTGCTGCTCGCGGGTCTGCAACGTCAGACAAAACGCGCGCTTCCCGTCCGCATCGCGGGTCATGCCCACGATCCGGCCCGGCATCCGCCGTAAATGGGCTTCCCGACATGCCAGAAAGCCGCACAGCGGACCGCCATAGGCCATGGGTATTCCCAGCGGCTGGGCCTCACCCGCGGCGATGTCCGCGCCCAGCGTGGCCGGCCGTTTCAGTATCGCGCAACTGATCGGGTCAGCGCTCTGTATCAACAAGGCGCCGGCGCCGTGCGCGAGATCGGCCAACTCAGCCACGGATTCAATCTGCCCGAAAAAGTTAGGCGATTGAACGACCACCGCTGCGGTCTCTTCATTCAAGGCCGCCCCAAGCGCTCCAGCATCCGTGACGCCGCCGTCAATCGGCAGCGGGACCAACTCCAAATCCTGTTCATACGTTTGTGTCTGCGCCACCCGGTACGCGTCCGGATGGATGGCGCGGGACATCAACACCCGGCGACGTTTGGTCGCGGCACAAGCGATCTGCACAGCCTCCGCGACCGCGCTGGCGTGTTCGTATAACGACGCATTCGCGACGTCCATGCCCGTCAACTGGCAAACCAACGTCTGGAATTCGTAGAATAACTGTAATAGGCCCTGCGACGCCTCCGCCTGATACGGCGTGTACGCCGTCAGAAACGCGCTCTGCATGGCCAGATCGTTCACCACCGTGGGACTGAAATGGTCGTAGACGCCGCCGCCCAGAAAACAGACCATCTCGTCGTCCGAACACGCCTTGTTCCTGCCGGACAGCGACTCCAGTTCGGCCATCAACTCCGGCTCGCTCAATCCGCCAGGCAACTTGATCGCCCCCCTGGCGCGATGCTCGTGTGATATACCCTTGAATAACTCGTCAACCGACGCCGCACCGATTGCCGTCAGCATCCGCGACGTCTGCTCTTGCGTGATCTGCGTATAACGCATGGCTATGCCTGGCCTTCGTTTTTGCCGATTCCCGCCTTGTACACCCGGGTCTCCAATCCTCGATGGAACCCGGTCCAGTTCGCATCGGCGTCGCGGTCTTCCTTGATCGCGCGGATCGCCATCACCACCTTTGCGTCCAGATTGTCCAGAAAATGAACCGCGAACGCCTCGGGAATGGCCGGGGTCTTGGGACTGCCGAATTCCATCTTCCCGTGGTGGCTCAGGACGATGTGCTGCAATAACCATCGCGTCCGCGTCGGAAACGGTTTTCCCGACGACTGGGCCACGCGGTCGGCCATCTCGCCGATCCATTGCGCGCAAATGGCAATGTGCCCCAGCAATTGCCCCTCGTCGGTGTATTCGAAATTGGTCGAATAGCCCAGCTCGGCCGTCTTGCCCAGATCGTGCAAAAACACACCGGCCAGCACCAGGTCCGCGTTCAATTCACGATATCGGGGCGCCACCAGCTGGGCCATCTCCAGCACGTTCATGGTGTGTTCCAGCAGTCCCCCGATGTACGCGTGGTGCATGTCCCGCGCCGCCGGCGCCGTCCGAAACGCCTTCATCTTCTGCTCGTCGGCCACAAATGCGTCGACCAACGCCCGGATCGCCGGATCCTTGATCGTCGCCAGCACCTTCGTCACCCGCGACCACATCTCCTCCACGTCGCCGTCCGTCGCCGGCAGAAACTCCGCGAGATCGACCGTGTCCCCGTCCACCGGCCGAATGGCCTCGATGATGAACTGCAGGTTTCCCTTGTAACTTTCCGATCGCCCCTTGACGTTGATCAATCCGCCGCGGGGCATGATGTTGTACATCGCCTCCGACGCCGACCACGCCCGGGCCACGATCTGCCCGGTCCGATCCCCCAGCACGGCGTGGATGTACAGCGACCCCTGATTGGTGGTCCGCAGGTCCTTGTTCAACACCAGGAACGTCTGCGATTCAATGATCTCACCCGGACCTATCTCCGCGACGTAACGCCTGCCCATGTCCACCTCCCAAGGTCACCCTCGGCGATAATGTAGGTCCGGCAGGCCGATTCATCAACATGATGCCCCCGGCCGTGTCCGCGGAGCGCGCCGCCCTCCGCGACTGGACCGGCAACCGCGTTGTGCTAGATTCGTCCCGACCGGCGCATCGCGAGCGTGGACGGAACCGCAATTCCCGCCCGATCGAACCGGCCCGGCAGGATACCATCGTGCTGAAACTAAACCCCGTCCAACGCCGCGTTCTGGGTGTCCTCATCGAAAAATCATGCACCACGCCGGAACAGTATCCGTTGACCGTCAACGCCCTCGTCGCGGGCGGCAATCAGAAATCCAACCGCGATCCGGTCATGGAGCTGTCCGAACACGACGTCATGAACGCCGTCCAGGAACTGGTCCGCATGAAACTGGTCCGCCAGGCCGGCACCGCCACCGGGGCCCGTGCGATCCGCTACGAGCACACCGTTCCGGCCACGTGCGGCTGGTCGCCACGCGAAGTGGCCATCCTTACCGAACTGCTCCTCCGCGGACCACAAACCGTGGGGGAACTCCGCACCCGCGCCGATCGCATGTCCCGAATGGCCGACCTGCCGTTCGTCCAGGGCGTCCTCGACGAACTCGCCGCACGGCAACCGCCGCTGGTCCGGTCCCTGCCCCGTGAACCGGGCCGATCCGCGATTCGATTCTCCCACACGTTTTATCCCGACGGCGAATCACCGCCGTCGGCCGTCGCCACCTGGACCGGTCCCGTCACCGTGTCACCTGGGCTCCCCGCCCACAATCAGAACGACGGCGCGCTCCTGGAACGCGTCGACCAACTGGAAGCCCGCGTCGCCGCGCTCGAAGCCGCGATGAACCGGTTTACGTCGTAGCGTCCGGTCGTGACAGCGCGGTTCTCGCAGCCTCGCGCGGTCCGTGGCATAATCGCCGGGCGGGCAGGTCGGATGCCCGTCGGGGGTTTACGGGTCATGCGAAAGCAAAGCGTCGCCGCCATCGTCAAGGCGTTGAACGACGAATCGGTCCGTTACCTGATTGCCGGCGGACTGGCAGTTGTGGCGCACGGACACGTTCGATTCACGGCCGACGTCGACCTAATCGTGGCACTTGATCCGGACAACGCCCGCCGCGCCATGAAAGCACTATCGTCGTTGGGCTACCGGCCGCGCGCCCCCGTTCCGATTGATTCGTTCGCCGATCCCGATGTCCGGTCCGCGTGGATTCGCGACAAGGGCTTGACCGTGTTCTCGTTGCACAGTCCGCAGCACCCCGCCACCGAGGTTGACCTGTTCGTCCGAATGCCGGTGGATTTCGACGCGGCGCATCGTTCCGCGCTGCGCCTCGCCGTCGCCCCGGGACTGACGGCTCCTTTTCTGGGTTATGATGATCTCGTTACCACCAAGACCATCGCCGGTCGCCCGCAGGACTTGGCTGATCTGGAGCGCCTCCGCGCCATCCGGGATGAATGCCCATGAAGGAGTGTGACGAACGACTGGACCAGGAATGGGACCGCGGCTGGGACGGACACGAAAAGCGCCAACTCCGCCGCCTGGCGGACTTGCCCTTCGTCGAGAAGTTGGAATGGCTGGAAGAAGCGCAGGAATTGGCGGAATTCATTCAACAGTCGCGACGCAAGTTGCAGGCCTTGTCCGACTCCTGATCGTAGCATTCGCACAGGACGCGGATCAACGGCGCCCCACCCGATCACGCGGCGGGGGACGGACGATCATCGGCGTTGCCCCCTACGGACAATCCGTCGCCGCCTGAAACACGGCGGAATCGAGCAGACGCACACCGCCGTTCTCCGCGCAATGCCCTGGCCGCCAATCGCACGGAGTCAATCGCAACAACCGCTCGGGCGATTCGGCCCCGTCGCTTTCGTCGTCCGACGGCAGGCACCCGCTTTCGGCGCCCCGGACCCCGCGTCGCGCGCCGCATCCGGAGTGGAGTCATCGGATTATCGGCCTACGTCAGCGTTGTCGTCATGGTCACAGCCGTATCCAAGCGGATTTGGATTTCGCGACGATTGGTTTATTAACTTGAGAAGCGTAGTGCATAAATCACCGATTTACAGAAACAGTTGGCGGTGTGCCGGGAGGAGCCGAACATGAAACAGACGCTTCGACGCGGTCGCGGTGCGATCGCGCCCACCATCATCTCCGTTCTGGTATTTGGTCTGGTTGCCTACGGGGAGGAGATCGACGCTGAACTGAGGGTCAAGGTAGACGCGAAACTGCCGGAAATCAGACGCTGGGCCGGCGATCCAACGATCGTCAAGGAAGTGAGATCGCAGAACGAAGCCCCGTCAGAGACCGCGAGAAATCTGAATCAGGAGAACTGTAAGTCCCTGAGCGTCCTTGACCCCTTGGTGCGAGAGTTCTCGAAGAATGAGGTCGGCCGGTTTCTGAAGTCCGTCAAGGGGGATGATGTCGCCGAGGCTTTCGTCTCGGCCGCGAACGGCACCAAGGTCGGTTTTCTAACGAAGACGACCAACTGGAGCCACGCCGGCAAGCCCAAGCACGAAGTCCCCATGACGGGCAGCGTCTGGTACGGCTCCGTTGAAGTGGACGAATCCACCGGCCTGCAACAGGTTCAGGTTAGTGTGCCGGTGCTGGAAGATGGCAAGCCGATCGGGTCGCTCGTCGTCGGGCTGGACATCTCCAGATTGAACGAACAGCCGGCGCCAAAAACGAAAACGCCGCCATGATTCTCCGGGATAACCGTCTAACCGGTCTGTTGTGGGTCATGGTCGGCGTCTGCGTTCTTTCGATGGGCGGCGTCGCCACGTTTTACCACCTCGCGCTGGGAAGAGTGGCCAGAACCACCATCGAATCCTCCAGTGAAGCGCAAGCCGAACTGCGAGCATCGTATGCGTTGATCGAGTCGCTATCGCTGACGCAGAACGCGCTTCAAAACCTGCTGCGCGAGAGGGATCCGGACGCGTTGGAAGTCCTGGTGGGTGACCTTGAGGCCCGACAGGACGATTTGACCGTCCGTGTCGATCGCCTCGGGGATCGCGGCATCACCGTGAAATCCAGATTGGCGTCGTGGAAGGAGCGATGCGGGTTCATTGTGGATACTTTTTTGCGGGGGGAGAGAGCGGAGGCCAACTCCGGATTGGTCAATTCGCTCATGCCCGAGAGCGAACGGGTCCTGGCCGAGGTGCGCGAGGTAAACGAAGCCAATGCGCGGGAAGTTGCGACTCGAACGCAGAAGATGGAAGCCGATATTCTGAGCACGCGATACAAGGCCATCGCATCGGTGGCGGCCGCGGGGCTGACCGTTCTTGCCGGCGCCGTCGTGCTTCGCGGTCAGGTTCTGCGGGGGACGGGCGCCGTCACCGAGATACTGGGCAGACTGTCGTCGCTGCGCGCCGCGAACGACCTTCTCGAAGAGAAGGTGAAAGCTCGGACCGCCGAAATCGAGCGGAGCAACGTCGAGCTTCATGGAAAGAAACAGGCTCTGGAACAGGAGATCGTGGAGCGCACCCGCGTGGAGGAGGCGCTTCGGGAAACGAACGTCGCCCTGCAAAACGCGATGCCCGGCATTTCCCGGCTGGATCCAGAGGGTCGCTACGTCCGCGTCAATGACGCCTACGCGGCCATGGTGGGGCGCTCCACCGACGAACTCATCGGGGCACACTGGACGGTGACGGTCGATCCAAAAGACCACGAACACGGCACCGGAGCTTTCCACAGGATGGTTCGCGACGGCACCTGCGACTTCGAGGCCTCGGCCGTGCGCAAGGACGGATCGACCTTCTACAAGCAGGTGCTCTTGGTGAGAATCACGTCCGAGAACGGCGATTTCGCGGGCCACCATTGTTTCATGCGCGACATCTCCGAACGCAAGCGCGCCGAATCCGAAAAGGAAGAGGCGCACCGCAAACTCGTGGACCTCTCGCGCCGGGCGGGAATGGCCGAAGTGGCCACCAACGTTCTTCACAACGTGGGCAACGTACTGACCAGCGTCAACGTCTCGGCTTCGCTCCTGAAGGAACAGGTGCAAAAATCGCAGGTGGCGGACCTGATTGAAGTCTCGGCATTGCTGCAACGGACGGAAGACCTCGGAACGTACGTGACGCAGGATGAGAAGGGCAAGCTGGTGCCCCGGTTTCTGGCCGAGCTGGGGCGCCACCTGGCGGACGAGCAACGATCCGCGCTGACCGAACTTGACGCGCTGCTCGCCAATATCGAGCACGTCAAGGACATCGTCGGCACGCAGCAGGCGTACTCCAAAGTTTCCGGTGTGACGGAGGAGGTATCCGTTGCCGAGCTGCTCGACGCGGCGCTTCGCGTTCATAGCGGCGCGTTCGTCCGGCACAAGGTGCAATTATCCCGCGATTACGCGACGGCGCCGCCGCTGCTCGTGGACAAACAGAAGGTGCTGCAGATTCTGATCAACCTGTTGAGCAACGCCAAGTACGCGCTCGATTCGCTCCCACCCGAGGAGCGGTCTTTGATCGCACGAATCCGGACGAGCGGCCCTGATGATCACGGTGTGCGTATCGAAGTCGTCGACAACGGGATGGGCATCGCCGCCGATAACCTGACCCGCATCTTCGCGCATGGCTTCACCACGCGAAAGGAAGGCCACGGATTCGGTTTGCACAGCTCGGCGCTGGCCGCCCGGGAACTGGGCGGCAGTCTCTCGGCGTTCAGCGACGGACTGGGGCGCGGCGCCACCTTCACGCTGGAGCTGCCTCTGCGTCCATCGGAGGTGGTGGCATGAGCCATTCCAGTGTGGCCCGGAACCGACGGATCCTCGTGGTGGACGACAATGAGGCGATCCACGCGGATTTCCGGAAAATACTCGACCCCAGAGTCGAGTCCCCGGCGCTCGGCGAACTGCGGGCCGCCCTGCTCGAGTCGGCGACGAACGCGCGGCCGTCGGCGACGCGCATCGCGTACGAGATAGACTCGGCTCTTCAGGGCCAGGAAGCGCTCACCCGAGTGCGTGAATCGCTTGAAAAAAAGACGCCGTACGCGCTCGCGTTCGTGGACATGCGCATGCCGCCGGGCTGGGACGGACTGGAGACCATCGAACACCTCTGGATGGAAGACCCCGACATTCAAGTGGTGATCTGCAGCGCCTATTCCGACCATTCGTGGGAAACCCTGATTGAGCGCCTGGGGCATGTGGACAAGCTGTTGATTCTCAAAAAGCCGTTCGACAACGTGGAAATCTCCCAGATCGCTTGCGCGTTGACGGAGAAGTGGCACCTGACCCGGCAGGTTCGGCTCAAGCTCTCCGAACTGGAAAGCGACGCGATAAGCCGGGTCGAAGATCTCCGGGCCGCCAATGAAACGCTCGTCGCCGAGATGGCGGAACGAAGGCAGGCCGAGGACCAGGCGCTTCACTTCAGTCGGATTCTCGACGAATCGCTCAACGAAATCTACGTCTTTGACTCCGATTCCCTGAACTTTCTGAATGTCAATCGCGGCGCGCAGCGAAACACCGGGTATTCGATGGAAGAGCTGCGGGCGATGACTCCCCTGGACCTCAAACCCGAGTATTCCGCGGAATCTTTTGCGCGGCTGGTGGAACCCCTGCGCGCCGGCCGTACCGAGACGGTCGGGTTCCAGACCGTCCACCGGCGAAAGAATGGATCCACCTACCCGGTGGAGGTGCATCTCCAACTGGTGACTCAGGGCGGCGCGCAGACCTTTGTGGCCATCATTCTGGACATCACCGAGCGGCATCACGCGGAGGACCAGCTGCGCCGCGCCGCGCTGTACGACCCGTTGACCAACCTGCCCAACCGCGCGCTGCTCAAGGATCGGCTCGAACGTTGCGTGGCGCGTACGTCGCGGGAGTTACAGAACGGATTCGCCGTGTTGTTCCTTGATCTGGACAATTTCAAGCTGATCAACGACAGCCTGGGGCACGACGCCGGCGATCAGTTGTTGCGCGCGGTGGCGGATCGTCTGCAATCCTGCCTGCGATCGCTGGATACCGTCGCGCGGGACCACGACAACATGGCCGCCCGGATCGGCGGCGACGAATTCGTGGTCCTCCTGGTGGATATCCGCAGTCCCCGCGACGTCGCGCACGTGGCGGAACGCCTCGCGCAGCAGGTGATTCAACCGTATCAACTCGACGGGCACGAAGTTGTGGTCAGCACCAGCATCGGCATTGCCCTGAGCAACGAGGGATATCAGTGCGCCGCCGATCTGTTGCGCGACGCGGACACCGCGATGTATCAGGCCAAGAGCGCCGGCAAGGCCCGCTACGTCCTGTTCGATCAGGCCATGCACGCGAGCGCGACGGCGCGCCTGGCGTTGGAAAACGCCTTGCGCACCGCCCTCGAAGAGAAGCAGTTCCGGGTCGTGTATCAGCCGATCGTCAGTCTGGAAACGGGACGGGTGAGCGCCTTCGAGGCTCTGCTCCGTTGGGAGCATCCGCAGCGCGGAATGATCTCACCGGCCGAGTTCATTCCCATCGCCGAGGAAATGGGTTTGATCGTTTCCCTGGGCCGATGGGCGCTCCGCGAGGCGTGCGGGCAGTTGGCGCTCTGGTCGGAGCGGTGCCCTCCCGACCGGGCGCCGTCGGTTCACGTCAATGTGTCCAAACGTGAGTTGACCGAACGCGACCACGCCGCGGAAGTCGCACGCATCGTTCGTGAAGCCGGGGTCGATCCCCGACGGCTGACGCTCGAGGTGACGGAGAGCACGATCATCACCGGTTCTGAAGCCATCGATCAAAAATTGCGGGAACTGAAAGACATGGGGATCCAACTGCACATGGACGACTTCGGCACCGGCTATTCGTCGCTCAGTTGCCTGCATCGCTTTCCCCTGGATGTCCTGAAAATCGACCGGGCGTTTTTGTTGGATCTGGAACAACGCCGCGAATACACCGCCGTCATCCACGCGATCATCACGCTGGCTCATAACCTGCGCATGCAAGTGACCGCCGAAGGCGTGGAGACGGAAGGACAACTCCTTCAAATACTGACCATGGACTGCGACTACGCGCAGGGCTACTTTTTCTCCAAGCCGCTGGAGGCCGACGCGACGATGGCGTTCCTCGAATCAGATCCGCGGTGGCTCAATCGCGAAAGGCATCCGACGGTAACGGCGACCGCGGTGTGTGCCTAAATAGAACCACGGAATAGGGAAACCGATTTCGTCAACTCTCGCGAATCCTCGCCCGGAGGGCGCACGATCTTAGCCAGGGGCTTCAGCCCCTGGATCGGATTCCCCGTTTCTTTCCGCCCGGAGGGCGCACGAAACTCGGTTTCCCTTTTGTGTGTTCTTATTTAGCGGACCTGCCGTTGGGGACTGCGTCGCTGCGTTGCGGTCGGGGAGAATGTCCACTCCGTTTGCTCGGCGATTCAATGTCGTGATCGTTCAACCAAGCCCGGGCGTTCATTCACCCAAGCCGTTCGGCTGATATTCGGGTACCATGTTTCTCAGCTCATGGCGAATCGATGCCGCGTCGCCGTCGTTCGACAGGGACAACAGCCGATCGATGCCGTGGACGATGCGATCGAAATCTTCCGGCCGGTGGCGCCAGATCCCGATCTTGGGGTGCGTCGTCCGCGACACGTCCTCGCCCTCCATGGACAATTCTTCGAACAGCTTTTCCCCGGGCCGCAGACCGGTGAACACGATCTCGATGTCCTCGCCCGGGCGCAGACCGCTCAGCGTGATCATGTCCCTCGCCAGGTCCACGATCTTTACCGGCTCGCCCATGTCCAGCACGTAGATTTCGCCGCCCGTGCCCATGACGCCGGCCTGCAAAACGAGCTGGGCGGCCTCGGCGATGGTCATGAAATAGCGGACCATCTCCGGATGGGTGACCGTGACCGGTCCGCCGCGGGCGATCTGTTCGCGAAAAATCGGAACCACGCTGCCGCTGCTGCCCAGCACGTTTCCGAACCGCACGGTGATGAACGACCCCCCTCCCCGGGCGCTTAACTGCTGCACGTACATCTCCGCGATGCGCTTGGTGCATCCCATCACGCTCGTCGGATTGACTGCCTTGTCCGTCGAGATCATCACGGTCTTGGCCACACCGGCCTCGGCCGCGAGGTCGGCGATGATCCGCGTGCCGCCGATGTTGTTCTTGACCGCCTCGCCGGGGTTGAATTCCATCATCGGGACGTGCTTGTGCGCGGCCGCGTGGAACAGAACGACCGGGCGTTCACCCGCGATGATGCTCCGCAGCCGCGGGCGATCGCAGATATCCGCGACGCACGCAACCACGTGCAACCTGGGAAACTCGAACCGCAGTTCGCGTTCGATCTCGAACAGATTGTTTTCCGCCTGCTCGACGAGGATCAGCCGGTCGGGTCCGAATCGCGCCACCTGCCGGCAGATCTCCGCGCCGATGCTGCCGCCGGCCCCGGTCACCAGGATTCGTTTCCGCGAAAGCGCCCCGGCCAGCGCGTCGGTGTCCAGGGCGACCGGCTCGCGGCCCAGCAGGTCCTCGATATCCACCTCCCGGATGCCGCTGACGTGCATGCGCCCGTCGATCAGGTCGGCCACGCCCGGCACCAGGCGGAATCGCAAATTGCTGCCTTCGCAGATTTCGACGACGCGGCGGATGTCGCGCGGAGTCGGCGAGGGCAGGGCGATCAGCAATTCGTCGATGACGTGTTTTTCCCGGATGAGGGCGATGTCGTCCGGCGTGCCCAGCACTTCGACGCCGTGAATGGTCCGTCCGCGCTGCGCCGTCCGATCGTCCAGGAGTCCGACCACCTTGTAAGGCTGACCGGGCATGCGCAGGATTTCACGCAACACGGTCTCGCCCGTGTCGCCGGCGCCCAGGATCAGAACGCGCGATTGCTTCTCGAGCGCCCCGGCCCGGACTTCCTCGACGTACAGCCGGGCGCCGACCCGGCACGCCGACACCAGCGCGATCGTGGCCGCCCAATCCAGCAGGAACACCGACTGTCGCAGGCGGGTGCCCGAATCGTCACGGTCGATCAAAAACGTTCCGAATCGGTTCGTCCAGAAATTCTCGATTACGAAGAACGCCAGAAAAAACAGGAACGACCCCACCCACGACGCCCACGCGATGTTCAGAAGGTCGTACATCCCCACGTATCGCCACGAACCGCGGAATTGCCGCATCCGGCCGAAAGCCGCCAGCTTTATGGGCACCGCCATCGCCAGCATGGGCAGATACAGCGACCAGAACCAATGGGCGGAACGGTGAAAATTGTAGGCCAGTCCGAACGCAGCCAGCAGTGCCACCGCGAAAATCAGGATGTACGCGGCAACCGTCGCCGGCAGATGCCGCCGTTCCAGCCAGGAAAGTTCAGGAACCGGGGCCGTGACGCCGCGTCCACGGTCGGCTGATGAAGTGGTTGTGATTGCGTCACCCAAGGTCGTTCACGGCCCCGCGTCGCCGATCCCCGCGGTCCCGCGGTCAACGGGCCTGCGTCCGCGCTCCCATCGGAAAACAGAATCCAGTGTGTGCCCATTGCGGGGCGCGGTCAATGCCGATGGAATCGGGGCGCGGGTAGTGGGACCATGCTCATGGCGGAATCCGCAATCGTCCGGCGGCGACACTACAAGCCGCTAAATAGAACCGCGGAATAGGGAAACCGATTCCATCATGACCCGCGAATCTCCGCCCGGATTATGACGCTCGTATCTTCGCCCGGAGGGCGCACGATCCTAAATAGGTCCACTTGAAAAGGAAACT
>JABFSN010000082.1 GCA_013140575.1 Phycisphaerales bacterium
GAATTCGTGGGGGTCGAGTTCGTAGGGGTGGCAGTAGAAGACGGGGGGAAAGGCGAAAGGCGAAAGGCGAAAGGCGAGAGGGATGCACCGCGGAGACGCAGAGAGCGCAGAGAGAAGAGAGAGTTTTGATGTGTGGGAATGATCGCCGATTGCGGAGTTCAGATTTCGGAGTTCAGAACTCTGTGTTCTCTGCGCCTCTGCGGTGAGTTTGGGTAAAGTGTGGGATCGGTGTGAAGGTGGAGAAGGGTGCGAAGGGAAATAGCGGCGGGTGGATGCGTGGTGAAGCCAGTGGATTAAGAGGCGTTGGGGGATGAGGCGGGCGGCGCCGCCGCCGGAGATCGGCCACCGGCGGCTCGCGAATGTCTTTACGGTCAGCGGGTATTCGATGATGGAACGATGGGCGTCGAGTTTCACGCGGCATGGGTGGATTGGCCAATCGTGGATGCCGTAGCGACGGCCAGCATAGGGATAGATGCTGGAATCGTATTCGAATCCTTCCTGTTGCAGGATGTCCAACGCCCATAGCGCGTCGCTGGTGATGGAGAAGACCGGGGCGCGGTAGCCGCGGGGGCGTCGGCCGGTGATGTCGGCGAGGATGCCGACGGCGCGGCGGAGATCTTCGCGGAAACCGTCGGGGCCCAGGCGGTACACTTCCATGTGGCCGTGGCCGTGGCAGGCGATTTCATGGCCGGCGGCGTCGATGCGGCGGATCACGTCGGGATGGCGTTCGGCGAATTTACCCAATACGAAGAAGGTGGCTTGGGCATCGGGGTGGGCGGCGAGGAGGCCGAGGAGGCGGCGGACGTTTTCGGCGGAGTGTTGGCTGATGGGCAGGGAGCGGTCGAGGACGGATTGGCCCCAGTCCTCGACGTCGACGGAGAAGATGAGCGCCGGGCGTTCGTGGGTTAGTGGCATTGAGAGTCGATTACGATCACCGGCGGGCGTTCCTCGATGTCGGACAACGGACCGAGGCCCGGGTGATGGATCGGGTTTTTGTGCGGTTGGGGTTCAGGATTTACGGCGGGGGGGTGCGGATTGATGGGTTCTCAATTGCGGAGGTTGGCGGTGGGGAAGCAGGAATTTGTGTTGACCGGCTGTGGGGGGGCGAGCGATAATATCGGCATATTGTAATCGCGGGCTCCGTAGGGTCCGCATCATTCCGTCATAGGCCGGGCGGCGCCGTCGGCCGTTGCCAGATGAAGGCATGGGCTGGAAGCCCGTGGCACTTCATGCGAAGGTCGTCGCGGTCGGCCGGCAGATCGAAAGGCAGGTGGGTGATGATTCGTCGAGTGAGGTGGCCGAGGGGACCGGGCGGTCGGCGGTCGGCGCGGTTGGGGTTCACGCTGGTGGAGTTGCTGGTGGTGATTTCGATCATCGCGTTGTTGATATCGATTTTGCTGCCGTCGTTGAAGAAGGCGCGGGAGCAGGCCAAGCAGGTGGTGTGCGGGGCGAGTCTCAGCGGCATCGGGAAGGCGAGCTTCACGTACGCGACCGAGGACCGCAACGAGATGTCGGTCCCCATTCATCCGCTGGAACTCGCGGCCAACTTCGTCGGGGCGTACGAGTGGGGCGGCAAGGCCGGGAGCGGGGAACCGCTGGCCGGGACGGATGCGATCAATTCGCGATGGGGGACGCAGAACGGACGGGGTCCGGCAAGCCGTCCGCTGAACAGGTTCATGTTCAAGGGGCAGATGACGGACTTCCAGGACGACCCCGGACCGAATCAGTCGAACTGGGAGAGCGACCGGAAGATGGACTTGAAAGTCTTCCAGTGTCCGAGCGACCGGGGCTATGCGGGTCTGCACTACACGAAGTGGAAGAACTCGAAATTGTCGTCGTACGACCATTTCGGGAACAGCTACTCGGCCAACATTTTCTGGGTGGGGGACACGGGCGGTCAGACGAATCTGCGGAGCAATTCGCCGTACCTTCGGCCGTTCTCGCGGATTCCGAATCCGGCGCGGACGATCTACTACGAGGAGAACGCGGGTCGGTTCGGGTGGATGCGGGCGCCGGAACAGTGCCCGTTTTTGCAGGGCATCCCGAGCAAGTTCAAGGGGTGGCACGGGCGGACGTGGATCAATCAGGTGGTGTTCGCGGACGCGCACGTGGATACGATACGGATGGAAGGGTACCGGGCGGAGCGCCTGAGCCACTATCCGCCGGGTGCGAGTTTCGACAGTTATCAGTGCATCATCGTGCGGGGCGAGAATTGGCAGAAAGACACGCTGCCGTCGCCGGACATTGCCACGAATCACCCGCCGGTGAGCGGCGGGATTCGCCCGTCGAGCGAGGGGCAACACGGCGGCGTGGGCGACTAAATAAGAACACCCAAAAGGGAAACCGGGTTTCGTGCGCCCTCCGGGCGGGAGTTGGACAGGGGCTGTCGTCCAGGGACTGAAGTCCCTGGCTAAGATCGTGCGCCCTACGGGCGAAGAGACGGCGGGTGAAACCCGCCCTACGGATGAAGAGACGGCGGGTGAAACCCGCCCTACGGGCGAAGAGGTGGCGGGTGAAACCCGGTCTACGCACTACGATCGTTCGCCGTACAGGCGAGGAAGAAATAGAAGAGAGAATGGGGGCTGCGATCACCAGGGACTGAGTACATGATTAGCGGTTCGCGGTTCGGTTCGATCGCCCCTGCCGGGGCTTGGGTAACGAGGGAAACGAGTCCCACGGCTTCCGCCGTGGGCTAGCGACGCGCGCCGCTGCCGCGGCTGGAAGGCTCGAACGGTTGGAAGAGTCGAGCGGATGGTCGGAAGTCTTTGTGGAGCGCTAATCACGTACGGGACTGAAGTCCCTGGCTACGATCGTGCGCCCTGCGGGCGAAGAGACGGCGGGTGAAACCCGGTCTACGGATGAAGAGACGGCGGGTGAAACCCGGTCTACGGATGAAGAGACGGCGGGTGAAACCCGCCCTACGGATGAAGAGACTACGGGCGAGAGACGGCGGGTGAAACCCGCCCTACGGGTGAAGAGGCGGCGGGTGAAACCCCCTACGAATGCGTCGGCGCGGAGGCGGAGCGGACGACGTTCACGCCGATGCGGCGGGAGTTGTCGTCGAGGAACCACGTCCGGCGCGGTGAAGAAGGAAGAGGGCGAATAGCAGGTTCGCCGTCGCAAACCATTGCCCGGCCGCGTTGGGATTCCAGGGGTTGGAACCGGCCAGACGCAGGATCAACAACCCGTCGACGAACACGAGCAGGGCCAGCCCGATGACGCGCCAGCGAATGCGGCGGCGCAGCGTCAGAATCCAAATGACGGCCACGACGATGAGTTCGCGGATCAACGGGAAGACGGCGATACCGTAGGCGAACGCTTTCGGGATGTTGGTGAGCGCCTGCCAGCGGATGACGACGCCAGCGTCGGACGATTCGACGAATGTGCCCATGGCGCCGGGGGACATGGTTTCGCCGCGATCGGTTTTGACCCACATGTGCACGGCGTCGGTGACGAGGTCGGCCTGATATCCCAAACCGCGCAACAGTGACGCCGCGAGGACGGCGCGTCCGTCGCAGTCTTCGCGGCCGGCGGTGAGCACTTCGTCGACGGTGGGCAGGTAATCGACGACGCCCCAGTTGTCCCAATCCCATGCGTAGGGCACTTTTTGATAGACGAACTTTTCGACGATTTTCAGGGCGTCCTGTCCCGCGTCGACGTCGACGAGTTTCGGACGGAGTTCATCGAAATAGGGTGACAGTCCGGGAGCGTCCGGTTCGATCAGGGCGTTGAGGTCGCGGCAATGGCGGAGGTGGAGGATCAGACGCGAGGGATAGGGCCAGCAGATCAGAAAGACGGTCAGGGCGACGATGGCGGCCTTGATCGGGCGGCGCCACCGGGGGCGCAAGTTCTGGAATTTATCCCACCATCGGAACATATCGGATTCCATCGGGCGAGTGGGCCACGCGCCGCGGTCATCACGGCAATCGTGGCGGTCATTCGTTTGACGATGATACGCCGGTGGTCGAAGCGGTTCCAATGAAGCGCGCGTCAAGAATGTCCCGCGGCAATGCCGATATCGACAGAACCTATGCACGTCCTGGGGATCATCCTAGCCCGCGCCGGCAGCAAGGGATTGCCCGACAAGTGCGTGCGTCCCGTTCTGGGGCGGCCCATGATCGAGTACACATTTGACCATGCGCTGGCGGCGACGGCATTGAATCGCGTCGTGCTGACCACCGATTCGCAGCCGGCTAAACGGTTGGCCCGCGCGCGGGGCGTCGAGGTCGTGGATCGGCCCGCGGCGCTGGCGACGGATGCGGCACGGGTGGATGCGGCCGCGCGGCACGCGGTCGAGTCGTTCGAGGCCGGCGGCGGTGGTGCGGTTGACGCCGTGGTGTTGTTGTACGCGAACATTCCAGTCCGACCGGAGGGGATCATCGACCGGGCGGTGGATCACTTGATCGCCATCGGGGCCGATTCGGTGCGAACGGTCGCGCCCATCGGGCGGCATCATCCGGATTGGCTGCACCGGCTCGACGGCGACCGGATGCGGCAGTTTCGCGAGAACGGAATCTATCGGCGACAGGATTTGACGCCGCTTTTTTACCACGACGGCGCGGTCGCTGCCGTCACCCGCGCGGCGTTGTTCCGCGAGACCGCGTGCGCCGACGATGGGCAGGCGTTTTTGGGCGCGGACCGACGGGCGATCGTTCTGGCGCCGGAGGATGTTGTGGACGTCGATACGCCGCTGGACGTGTTGGTGGCCGAGGGCGTCATGCGTTTGCGGATGGTCGACCCTGTGAATGCCACGTAGGCTTCGAGACAGTGAACTTATCGGAATGGGTGGCACGGACAACGGTACGTACGTGATTAGCGTATCGTTGGATTGCCTGCCGCAGGCAGGCATGAATGTAGCCCCGTGTTTCAACACGGGGTTCGCGGGCGATTGGATGACGTCGAGTCCCGAAGGGACGGCTGAAATGCCGCCATCCGCTTCAGCCGTCCCTTCGGGACTAGGAATGCTTGGCGGCGCCGTCATCCCAGCACTGAAGTGCTGGGCTATATTCATCGCGTCCCTACGGGACGCTAAACACGTACAACGGTACTCCGTTGTCCGTGTGCGGGTGTGAATCGGGGATTCCGAGTTCTCGCGCGGAGACCGAAGACACGGGCAAGCGAGTACGTTTGCCCGTGCCACCCGACGGGGGCGCTGCGTCCTGATGAAGGCGGTTGTGATGACATCGCGCGAAACGGTCGACACCAGCGAACCGAATGTCGGGCCGCGCGTTTGCATCGGTGACCACGTCATCGGCGATGGGGCGCCGGTCTACATCGTGGCCGAGGCCGGGGTCAATCACGACGGGTCATTGGACGAGGCGCTGGAACTCGTTGATGCGGCCGCGGATGCGGGCGCGGACGCCGTTAAATTCCAGGTGTTCGATGCGGCGCGACTGACGACGAACGAGGTGGCGACGGCCGATTATCAGGCGACGACGACCGGTCAAACATCGCAGCGGCGGATGTTGGAAGGGTTGCAATTATCGGGATCGGCGTTCGCGGCGGTTGCCGATCGGTGCCGGGCGCGGGGGATCGCGTTTCTGGCCACGCCGTTTGGCGTTGAAGATGTGGCGCGGGTGGTCGAATGGGGGGCGCCGGCGATCAAGATCGCGTCGACGGACCTGGTGGATTTCGATTTGCTGGCTGGGGCAATTTCGACCGATCGGCCGTTGATCGTTTCAACGGGTGCGGCGGACGAACAGGAGATCGCGGAATCGGTGGCGTTCATCGCGGGGGGCGGGGCGTCAAAACGGCTGATTCTGTTGCATTGCGTCTGTCAGTATCCGACGCCGGCGGCGGCCGCGAACCTGGGCGCCATTCGGGCGCTGGCGAATCGATTCGGCGTTCCGGTGGGATTCAGCGATCATACGGTGGAAACGGAAACCGGGGGGTTTGCGGTCTGCGCCGGGGCGCGGTTGTTGGAAAAGCACTTCACGCTGGACCGGCGGTCGCCCGGTCCGGACCACGCCATGTCGCTGGAACCCGCGGAATTGCGAACGTACATCGAAACCGCCCACCGGGCGTGCGCCGCGATGGGCTCGGGACGTTTGGGGTTTCAGCCCGGCGAGCGGATCGTGCGGCAACTGGGCCGCAAGTCGCTGGTCGCGGCGCGGGCCATCGCGGCCGGCGAGGTGCTGACAGCTGAATGTTTGACCGCGAAACGCGCGGGGGCCGGTGTGTCGCCGACGGAAAAAGAACGCCTGATCGGCCGACGGGCGGCGCGGGACATACCTGCCGGCACACCGATGACGGCGGGGTTGGTGCAATGAAGAAAAAAACGACGCGCGCTGCACCGAATCGAAATTCACCCCGATCAAATTCGGCGCCGCGCCGCGGCCGCGCAACGCCGGCCAAATACGGGCAGGATGCCCGTGCCACGAGGGCGCGGCGGCGCGTGGCCGTCGTGACCGGCACCCGCGCCGAATATGGACTGCTGCGTACGACATTGGCGGCCATCCACGCCCATCCACGACTGACGTTGCAGTTGGTGGTGACGGGCATGCATCTGTTGAAACGCTTCGGAATGACCGTGCAGCAGGTCGAGCAGGACGGCTGGAGGATCGACGCGCGAATTCCCATGCAGTGCGGCGACGACGCGCCCATGGACCAGGCCCAGGGACTGGCCCGGGGCGTGTCCGGCATGGCGGCGTATTTCGAACGGGCTCGAACGGAGATCGTGGTGGTGTTGGGCGACCGAATCGAGGCGCTGGCCGGCGCCCTGGCGGCGGCGACGACGGGTCGCCTGCTGGTCCATGTTCATGGCGGCGATGTCGCACCCGGGGACATGGACGATGCCCTGCGGGACGCGATCACCAAGGTGGCCCATGTTCATTTGGCGGCCACCCGCGCCGCCGCGAATCGAATTATCGGAATGGGCGAAACGGCCGATCGCGTGCATGTCGTGGGCGCGCCAGGCCTGGATGAACTGCTGGCGGTGGCGAATAACGGACGTCCGAAATGCGATCCGACGCGGGCGCTCGTGGTGTTTCATGCGTCGGGACGGCCTGCGGAAACTGAGCAGGCGACGATGCGGGCGATCCTGCGGGCGGTCGCGGCGCAGGGGCTGTCGGCGACGGTCATTTATCCGAACACGGACCGGGGGCATTCGGGCATCGTGGCGGCCATTGACGATGCCGGGCAGCGAATGAACGGCCAATTGAACGTCGTGCGGTCGATGGGACGTACCGCCTATCTGCACGCGTTGCTGTCGACGGGGGTGGTGGTGGGCAATTCGTCGAGCGGAATTATAGAAGCCGCGTCGGTGGGTGTGCCGTGCGTCAACATCGGCGGTCGGCAGGCCGGGCGGTTGCCGGGCGGTAGTTCGGTTGTTCAATCGGGGGAAAGTTATCGGGCGATTCGGGCTGCGATTGGGCGGGCGCGTCGTCGGCGTCCGGATAAAGGAATGGTGCGGTCGCCGTACGGCGACGGGGGTGCGGGCGAACGGATCGCCGCGATTATCGCCGAAATGCCCATGACGGGCGGATTTCGACGGAAATGCGTGGTGCGAACGAAAGCCTGAGTTGATTCAGGCACATGGCGCGGATTTTATGTCCCGGCGCGGGTCGATAGCAGTCCGACTGAACCAGAATCAAGTCTCAATCCGGTCGCGCCGTTCGACGATGTTGAATTCGTGCCATACGCGTTCCCGTCGGGTTCGCGGTCTGCGGTGGGAACACGGTAGGGGGCCATCATGACGCTGGATTTGGAAACGCCGGTAAAGAGTGTGGTCGATTCCGCGGTGGCGAAATGCGGCGACATTGCCACGCTTCCCGAGGTGACGGCCAAGATCATCAAACTGGTCGACGACCCCAAGAGCACCGCGCGGGACATGCACGAGGTGATCAAGACGGACCCGGCGTTAAGCACGCGGGTTTTGAAGGTGGTCAACTCGGCGTTTTACGGATTACCGGGTCAGATTTCGAGCATTGACCGGGCCATTGTTCTGCTGGGATTGTCGGCGGTGAAGAACATCGCGATCGCGGCGTCGATCGCGCGGATGTTCAAGGGACAGCAGATCGGCGGGGGGTTTACGGCGAAGGACCTGTGGCGGCACAGCGTGGCGGTGGGTGTTTGCGGCCGATTGATCGCCCGGCACATCCGGTACAACGGTCCGGAGGACGAGGTGTTTCTGTCGGGGTTGATTCACGATGTGGGGGTGATGGTGCTGCGGCAATCGTCGCCGGAGAAGTTGACCGAGGTCATCGAACGGTGGTTGAGCGGGTGCGGGAGCTACCTGACGCTGGAAACGGAGATTGTCGGCGCCGATCATCAGGCGCTGGGGAACGGGTTGACGTCGAAATGGAAATTCCCGCGGAACCTGCGGGCCGTCGTCGGTCTGCACCACCACCCCGAGCGGATTTCGGAGGAGATGCGGCCGCTGGCGAACATCATTCGCGTCGCGGACATCATCTGTTGTTCGCAGAAGATCGGATTCCATTTGACCGCGGCCGGCGAAGAGCCGTCCGCGGAGCTCCTGGCGTCCATCAAGCTGGCGCCGGACGACGTGCCCACCATCACCGAGTCACTGGTCGGTGAGGTCGAATCGGCCGAGGCCATGTTGTCTTCGGATTGATCGCGGCCGCGGGATGGCGAAAGCCAAGTCGAAATGTCTCCCGCCGTTCGGAATCCACAGCCGATCGGCCCACATCGTTGCCGGGTAGACAGACTCACAGCATCCACCTAGACTCGACATTGGTCAGCGTCGCGAATGGCGCGACGTTTTGGACGAGCGTCACTCTTTGGATTTCGGGTGATCCGAACGAAGCGTAGCCTGCGGGTCTGCCGCCCCTGCGGGGCTTTTTTCGGGGAGTGACGGATCCGGGGGCTGACGCCCCCGGCTACTGACTGTCGCCCCTTCGGGGCTAACCGAAAGTCAGAAGCGTGACGGTCTACTCGATCGTTGGGCCGGGCCATGTTTTTCGCGGATCATGAACTTGCGCGTCGACTGGAGCGGGCGGACGCGGCGGGGGCCGTCGAGTTCGTCGAGGCGCATGCGCTTCGTCACCCGGAGATCGGGGCTGCGTGGATCGACGTGGGCGACGGTCGGGTGGTGTTCGCGGGCGCGGAATCGCCGGTCACGCAGGCCATCGGACTGGGCATGTCGGGCGCCGTCACTTCGGCCGAGATGAGCCGTGTCGAGTCGTTCTTGCGAACCCGGGGGGCGATGGTGCAGGTGGAGGTGTGTCCACTGGCCGACGGATCGCTGCTGGATATCTTGAATGTCGGGAAATACGGCTTGGCGCAACATTCCAATGTACTGGTGTGTCTTTTGAATGAGGCGGGCGCCGAGCCGGCGGCAGACCGTGAAATCAACGTGCGCACGGTTGCCTCTGCACAGGTGGCGGAATGGTCACGGGCCATCGCCGGCGGTTTTTTTGGCGACGACGAAGTTCCACCGGTGGTGTACGATGACATCGCGACGTTTTTCGCGATGCCGTCGTCCACGTGTTTTCTGGCGGACGTCGGCAGGCAGGTCGTGGGAGGCGGGGTCGTGGCGGTTCATGATGGGGTGGCGTCGTTGTTTGCCCACGGGACGCATCCCGAGTATCGCAATCGCGGCGTGCAGTCGGCGATTATTCCACCGAGTCTGGCGCTCGCGAGACAGTCGGGTTGCGACGTGGCGATGGCCTGCACGCTTCCGGGGAGCGTGTCGCAACGGAATCTGGAGCGGCATGGATTTCGGGTGGCGTATACGCGATCGCGGATGGTTCGCGGTGAATGAGTGAGCGTTGACGAACAACACGCCCAGTTCTAAGTGGACATGATTTACAAGATTTACAAGATGAGTGCTTCCGAGTTCGTAACAGATCAGCCGATTGCATTGTGGCGACGCCCGAGGCGTGCGTCCAACTTACGCCTATGCCAGAAACCCCCTCACCCTACCCTCTCCCCCGGGTACGGGGGAGAGGGGAAAGAGAGGACGACGATTTTGGGATAGTCAGTTATTCGTAGGGCGAAGAGATGGCGGGTGAAAACCGCCCTACCGTTGGAAGAGGCGGGTGAAGCCCGGTCTACGAATGGAAGCGGCGGGGAACCACCACCCTGCGAAGGCGAAGGCGGCGGCGTGGCCATCGCTCATTCGTCGCGTTGTAGAGAGCTGAACAGTTACGAGTGGAGAGACGTTCATTGGCATATTCGGATCTGCAGACATTTCTGAAGGCACTGGATCAGGCGGGTCAGTTGTCGCGGGTGACGTGCGAGGTCGATCCCGTTCTGGAGATCGCGGAGATCGCGGACCGGGTCTGCAAGTCGCCCGCGGCCGGTAATGCGCCGCCTCCCGCGTTCGACGCAATACACGGACGGCGCGGTGGACGCGGTCTGTTGTTTGAGCGGGTCAGGGGCAGCGGCATTCCCTGTGCGATCAACGTCTACGGCAGTTACGAGCGAATGCGGATGGCGCTGGGTTGTGATTCGTTTGAATCGATGGCCGACCGCGTGCAGTCGCTGATCAAGCCGGACATTCCCACGAATCTGCTGGACAAGATCCGCAAGTTGCCGGAGTTGGCGAAGATCGCCGGATTCGGTCCGAAGGTCGTCAAACGCGGCATCTGTCAGGAGGTCGTTCACACGGACGACGCCAGTCTGTTCGATCTGCCGATCATTCAATGCTGGCCGCTTGACGGTCAACCCGGGCAGATGGGAAAGTCGGCCGATTCGCCGGCCGCGGGTCGGTATATCACGTTCGCGGGCATCTATACGAAAGACCGGGACACCGGCGAACGCAACGTCGGAATGTATCGCGTGCAGGTGTTCGAGCCGCGAATGACGGCCATGCACTGGCACATGCACCATGACGGACCGCGGCACCACCGGAAATACCAGGCGCGGGGCGAGAAGATGCCGCTGGCCATTGTGCTGGGCGGCGATTCGGTGTTGCCCTACGCGGCCACCTGTCCGTTGCCGCCGGACGTCAGCGAATTGCTGTTCGCGGGGTTTTTGAATGATACGGGGATCGAACTCGTGCCATGCAAGACCATACCCATGGAAGTTCCGGCCAATGCGGAAATCGTTATAGAGGGACTGGTCGAGCCGAAGGAGACGATCACCGAGGGACCGTTCGGCGACCATACCGGTTTCTATTCCGTTCCCGATCGGTATCCGGTGTTCCGGGTGACGGCGATCACGCATCGGCGGAACCCGGTCTATCCGACGACGATCGTGGGGATGCCTCCGCAAGAGGATTATTGCCTTGGGAAGTGCACGGAGCGCATCTTCCTACCACTGCTGCGGATCATCGTGCCGGACATTATTGATTATTCGCTGCCGATGTTCGGGGCGTTTCATAATTGCGTGTTCGTGAAGATCGCGAAACACTATCCGTATCACGCGCGGAAGGTGATGAGCAGCATCTGGGGGGCCGGGCAGATGATGTTCACGAAGATGATTGTGGTGGTCGACGAAGACGTGAACGTGCATGACGAACAAGACGTGCTGTTTCATCTGTGTGCCAACGTGGACTGGCGGCGGGACACGGTCATCGTCGACGGGCCGGTGGACATTCTCGATCACGCGGCGCCGTTTGAGGGGGCCGGTTCGAAGATCGGCATTGACGCGACGCGGAAGATTCCGGGTGAGGGGATCGTCCGGCCGTATCCGCCGAAAATGGAAATGTCGGCGGAGGTGAAGGCGCTGGTGACGAGGCGCTGGGGCGAATACGGCATGGCGATGAAGGGGTTGGATTGACGACGCTGGGCGAAGCGGAGAGAATGGTGATGAGGAACGCAGGCACCTCGACAACGACGAAGCGCCGGACGCGGGTCGGAGGCGAGTCAGTGGGAATCACACACACTACCGTGTCGGTCAGCCCCGTGGAAAACCGGAAGAAGCCGTGGAAGGGGCTTTTTCCGGTGGATTCGGGGTCGAGCATTACGATGGTTCCCGGCGACGTACTTCGCCAACTGGGTGTGAAGCCGTTTCGCAAAGACCGCTTCGAACTCGCGGACGGGACCATGACGGAGATGCAAATCGGTCTCGCCATGGTGGCCGTCAAGGGCGTCACCGTCGGCACGGAAGTCGCGTTCGGTCCGGACGACGCCGAGCCGCTGCTGGGCGCGATCACGCTTCAATCGGCGAATCTCATATGGGACGCGCAACGCGAGGAATTGTTGCCGTCGCCGCGTCTGAAGCCGCTGAAGGCATTGCGGGATTCGAGACGGCGTTGATTGCCTGAGCAAGAATAATGATCGCACCTTTTGTCATAGATCGAGATCGAGTCAAGGAATTCTGTTGTCGGCGAGGCATACGCCGCTTGGCGTTATTCGGTTCGGTGCTGCGCGACGATTTCACAGAGAACAGTGACGTTGACGTGTTGGTGGAGTTCAACCCCGGGGCGAGAACGGGATTGGCGTTTTTCGACATGCAAGATGAACTGAGCGGAATTCTCGGTAGGAAAGTAGATCTGAATACCGCCGGCTTCTTAAGCCGCCATATCCGCGAGGACGTGCTGAGGAAGGCGAAAGACGTGTATGTCGCCAACTGACGACGAATCGCGCCTGCGGGACATGCTGGACAACGCAAAGGCCGCGGTGGAAGCGGTTCGTGGCCGGAAGCTCGACGACTGTCGGACCGACGCAATTCTGCCGGCCGCGCTGGAGCGGTTTGTCGAAATCGTCGGTGAGGCGGCCAGCCGCGTGTCCGACGCAAGGCAGGAGACCTTACCGGGCATTCCGTGGCGGCCGATCATCGCGATGCGGCATCGATTGGTCCACGGCTACATGACCATCGATCCCCGTGTGATCTGGGACGTTATTACGGATGATCTTCCGCCGCTGATTGCCCAACTGGAACAGGAACTGGGCGATGGGTGACTACATTTCGCGATGAGGGAAGAACGCGTCGTCGCCTATTTCGTGGATCAATCGATTTCCAGTTCGTAGGGAATCGTGTCGGGGTCGGCGGGGTCGTGGCGGCGGGATTTGGCGAGGATGAATTCGGAGGCTTTGGTGAAGCAAATGGCGTGGGCTTCGTTGGGCTCGAGATAGACGCCTTCGCCCGCGGGCAGACAGAACGACTCGCGGACGCCATCGCAGACGCGGACGATGTGGACATCGGCCTCGCCGGACGTCAAATAGAAATACAAACGGGCCAGGGTGTGGTAGTGGTGGCCGATGACCGCGCCGGCGTGCATCCTGCCGTGAAGGATGGACTCCCAGCGGCCTTCGGCGATGACTTCGACGAACAGACCGCGATGGTCCACGCGTTTGAACCGCGGCGGGGCGAATAGTTTGGGCATATCAGTCGATCCTCCGCAGGCGCGCGGTCAGTATGCGGGTCACGTATCCACACCCGGTCCAAGCGAACTTGAACACGTTGGGCGCCGATTTTGACTGGCCGTGGCGTCTATCGGTGAAACGGTAGGGCACTTCGGAAATGCACAATCCCTTGCGCCGGCAGGTGTACAGGAATTCCATGAAATAGGCGCCGTAGCCGGTTGGAATGACGGACACTTTGTCGAAAACCGAACGGCGGAGCACGACGAATCCGCTGTCGTAATCGCGAATGCCGCCGCCCAGCACGACGCGGGCGAGGCCGTTGATCATACGGCTGCAGCGTACGCGAAGGCGCGTGCGATCGTCCGCGCCGCCCGGGGCGTAGCGCGAACCAATGCAAATATCGCATGAATCCAGTGCGGCGATCATCTCGGGCAGTAGGGCCGGGGGCATGCACATGTCGGCATCCATCCAACCGACGACGCGTCCGCGGGATTCGATGATGCCGCGATTGAAGGCCGACGCCAGTCCGCGGGTGGCGACGCGGCGAATTAACACGACACGCGGGTCTTCCAATGCCTGGACGAGTTTCCAGGTTTCGTCCGGCGAGTCGTCGTCGACGACGATGACCTCGACGTCGTCGCCGACGTGTTCGAACACGGAACGAATGGTGTCCAGAATGTTATCGCGCTCGTTATACGTGGCGAGAATGATCGACAGGGCCGGCGAGACGCGCTCGGCCACCGGGCCATCGACGGCGTGTTTCGTACCGACCTGCGTCTGGGCGGGGGACCTCGCCGCTACGCGGACCGGCGGCAGTTCAATAGTTGCTGAATCACGTGACATTGCATTTCATTCGTCAGGGACAGACCGCCGGGCAGATACAAGCCGGTTTGCGACCATTCATCGGAAACCGGAAAATCTCCGCCCAATGCCGGCCATCGTGGGTGTTGGCCCTGATAGACGGGCTGCCGGTGCATGGGCACGAAGAACGCCCGCGTCTCGACGCCGCGCTGTTCCAGTTGGCGGCGGACTTCCGCGGCGCTGCATCCGAATGAGTCCTTTACTCGAACGCCGTACATCCAATAGACGTTTTTGGCCCACCGCCGGCAGATGGGCGTGATCAGATCGTCGCAATCGGCCAGCAGTTCGTCGTATCGGCGGGCGATGGCGATTTTGCGGGCGACTTTTTCGTCGATGGTCTCGCATTGGGCCAAGCCGATGGCGGCCTGTATGTTGGTCATGCGGTAGTTATAGCCGACGGCGCGATGCACGAAGCGTTCCTGCTCGAACGCCTGGTTGCGAAGGAGCGCGGCCCGCCCGGCGATGGCGGGGTCGTTGGTGACCAACATGCCGCCCTCGCCGGTGGTGATGATCTTGTTGCCGTAGAAACTGAACGCCCCGACGTCGCCGATCGCGCCGACGCGCCGGCCGAACACTTCCGCGCCGTGGGCCTGGGCGGCGTCCTCGATGATCCGCAGGTCGTGGCGGCGGGCGATGGTCAGGATGGCCTCCATGTCGGCCGGGTGGCCGTACATGTGCACGACCATGATGGCTCTGGTGCGCGGGGTGATGGCGCGGGCGATCTGTTGCGGATCGATGCACCCGGTCTCGCGATCGACGTCGACGGGCACCGGCGTGGCGCCGGTCCAGCAGACCGCGTTGGCCGACACGATCAGCGTGAAATCGGGGATGATGACCTCGTCGCCGGGACCGATGCCCAGCGCTTCCAGGGCGAGATGCAGGGCCGCGGTCCCCGTGCTGCACGCGACGCCGTGCGCCGCGCCGCAATAGGCTGCGAAGCGCTCTTCGAACAGTGGAATGTATTTGCCGAGCGACGAAACCCAGTTGCCGTCGAGGCAATCGAGGACGTATTCCCGCTCGCGGCCGTCGAGCAGCGGTTCGCACACGGGGACGAAAAGGTCAGCGGCCGTCGCGGGCATGGGCATTCATCGGCGAACGGCCCGGCCGGATGAACATCGAGGACGACGCATCCCCGGTTCTTTCCGTCGGCGCGGACGATCGATGAATCATCGGAAATCGAGCGATGGGCGGTGCATGAATTGTCGGTGGTCGTGCGTCGCGTAGTGGTTTTCGCGATGGCCGCAGCGACGTCCCATTGGACGGGGAATCGCGTCGCGCCGGGTCCGTCATTTGGGGCGGGCCATGGCGCACCCGGTGGTCACGCTTTCGAACAGCGTGGTGAACTCGCCGGAGGTCGGCGTCGCGATTTGCGTGTCGCGGTCGTAAAGGTCGCCGATGTCTTCACCCTGGAACGATGCGATGCGAACGTCGGAGTCCTCGTCGAGCCGCATCGGTTTCCCCAATCGGTCGGGGGGCAGCCGCGCTCCGTGCTCGTCGAAGGCAATCACCACTTCCGGAAGGAACGGGGTCTTAACGCCGTAATTGACCACAACGGCCTGACGTCCGTCGTTCAGCCCGACCTTGGCGCCGATGGGAAACGGCTGGACCAGCCTGGCAAAAACCTTCAGCAGAATGGGATCGTAAAACTGGTGGTACGGACCCCAGGTCATTTCCCACAACGCCCGAACCGGTGAAATCGCCTCGCGGTACAGGCGTTTGGCGGTGGCGGCCGCAAACGCATCGGCGATGCGAAGCATGCGGGCGTAGATGTGAATCTCCTCGCCGCGAAGTCCGTAGGGATAGCCGGTTCCGTCGAAATTTTCGTGGTGGGTTTCGACGATCAGGTGGGTCAATTCGCCGGCGTCTTCGGGCAACGCCCGGGCACTGACGATGGGGTGGTTGCGGATTTGCTGAATCTGCTCGACGGTCAGCGATTCCTTCTGTTCGAACAGATTGCGAATCGGCCACATCCCCAGGTCCATAAACAGCGCCGCCAACGCCAGCGGGGTCAGGTTGATGTCCGCCGCGGGCTGCAGGAAGCGTTTGTTTCGGTCCTTCCGGCGGGCCTCGGTGATTCGCGACCGGACGGTGTTGCCCATCACCAGGCTCAAGTAAAACACGTGCGCCGAGTGATCGACCAGGCAGTGTTGGTCGGGGCCCGGCTGCTGAATGAGCGTCATGGCCATGACCGGGTTGTTGTTCAGGTAATCGAGCGTTCCGGCGACGGCCTGTTGGACGCCGCGGCAGTCGAGCGAACGGACGGTCATGCGCGGTCCAAATGTTTCGTGGACATTTTGAAGCAGATGGCACAGCTGTTTCTGCGTGCGGAATGCGACGGCACGATCGGCGGAGTCGTCCTCGAAGGCGATGAGGCTGTCCAGCACCGGGTCCTCGATGGACACCGACGCATTTGGGCAGCGTTTACGGAGGTAATCGACGTCGGCCGCGTTCAGTTCCTTGCCTGCGTGTAGGAGGAGGTCGCCGGCCGCGTAGACGTCATCGTGCAGGCGCATGCGTGTGGTCAGGTCATCGACGTTGGTGAGGATGGGCACGCTGGCGATTGCCTTTCAGCGCATTCTACGCAATGGGGCGTTCATCGGGTTCGCCGGGCGGCGCCGCGGGGAATCCCCGATCAGGCCGCGTCGGGCGCGTGGAGCGGCATACCCCGATATCGGGCGGGATGCGGATCGAATTGACCGGTTTCGAGACCTGCCCGGCGGCGCTGAAAGCGGCCGCACTATCGGACGGACGGGCGTTTCCCGGCTAGTCGTGAAGGAGGGACATGACTTCCGAGCGGGTTCTGGGGTCGGATCGGCATTGGCCGCGGACGGCGGAGGTGACCATGACGCTGCCCGCCTTTTTGATGCCCCGGCAGGTCATGCAGGTGTGGACGGCCTGCAAGACGACGGCGACGCCCTTGGCTGCGAGTTTGTTCATCAGGAGATCAGCCACCTGCGAGGTCAGCCGCTCCTGAACTTGAGGACGGCGGGCGAACGCATCGACGACGCGGGCCAGTT
Organism: Phycisphaerales bacterium; assembly: GCA_013140575.1. GTDB lineage: Bacteria > Planctomycetota > Phycisphaerae > UBA1845 > UBA1845 > JABFSN01. Next base: position 17,090 of record JABFSN010000082.1, read on the forward strand.
TGGAGATGCCCACAACCTTGCCGTCGGCCAGGTAGGCGACGGCGGCCTTGCCCTCGAAGGGCATTAGATGGTGTTCGCAAATTGAGTGGAACGGGATTTCCTTCAAAACGACCAGTTCGTCGTAACATTCCGAGAAGCTGGCGTTGAGCAGTTCGCCGGGGTCCTCCGTCAGGCCGCTGAACAATTCCGCGTACATCCTGGCGACGCGACCGGGGGTTTTGGCGAGTCCTTCGCGGTCGGGGTTTTCGCCGATGGCGGACAGGATTTCGCGAACCGCCCGTTCGATGCGCTGTTGGTCCATGCCGCCAATTTACGCACCGGGCGAAGCGATGGCAAACGGTTTTGCGGAGCGGGATTGACGGGCGTGGGCGGATCGATTAGTGAATAGTGGGCATCCGGTGACCCGTTAGGAAAGGCGTTGCTGATGCCCAACCCATCGAATTCGTCGCGATTGCGAGACATTCCCGAAGCGCTCACGTTTGACGACGTTTTGATCGTCCCCCGGCGGTCGGGCGTGGTGCCCGATCAGGTCGACGTGGGCACGCGGCTGACGCGGCGTATCCGTTTGAACATTCCGCTGGTGTCGGCGCCGATGGACACGGTGACGGAGTCGCGGCTGGCGATCGCGCTGGCCCAGGAGGGGGGCATCGGGATCATACACAAGAACCTGACGGTCGAGGCCCAGTGTCGCGAGGTGAACAAGGTCAAGCGATCCGAAAGCGGAGTGATTCTGGACCCGGTGACGTTGCGGCCGACGGATACGATTGCGCGGGCCCGGGAGGTGATGACGCTGCAGAACATTTCCGGCGTGCCGATTACGACGGGCGAGGGCAAGCTGCTGGGGATCATTACGCGGCGGGATTTGAAGTTTCTGGAAACGGGAAACCAGTCGGTGGCTGACGTGATGACCCGGGAAAACCTGGTGACGGCGCCGCCGCAGACGAACCTGGACGACGCGGAGACGATTCTGCAGAAGGCGAAGGTGGAGAAGCTGCTGCTGACCGACAAGCGGGGGCACCTGACGGGATTGATCACGATGCGGGACATCGAACGCAGCCGGGAATTCCCGCAG
>JABFSN010000265.1 GCA_013140575.1 Phycisphaerales bacterium
CCCATCCCATTGGACGCCGACCGAGCCGCGTGGGGGCGGGGGCGTCCAATGGGATGGGGACGTCGGTCCCGTGCGTCCCGCCACTCCCGTGGCGGGTTCCGATTGGGTGTCGGTTCCGTGTGGCCCGCAACTTGCGTGGCGGGTTCTGATTTGGCAGGTCGTCGTACGAACGAGGGTTGTGTATGAAGATTGGTTTCAGTTCGCTGGTCTGTCCGGCGTGGGATTTGGCGACGATTCTCGAAAAGGCGTCGGAATACGGGTTCGAGGGCGTCGAGCTGCGCGGATTGCAGGGCGAGTTGTATTTGCCGCGGGTGCCGGCGGTGGCCGGGAATCCGGCGGTGACGCGGCAACGGTTCAGCGCGGCCGGGATCGAATTGGTGTGCCTGGGGAGCAGTGTGACACTGTCGGCGCGGAAGCCGGCGGTGCTGGCGAAGGCGCGCATCGAGTTGCAGGAGTACATCGACCTGGCGGCGTCGCTGGGTTGTCCGTACGTGCGGATGTTCGCGGGCGAGGTGCAGGCGGGCGAGACGCAGGAGGCGACGCTAGGCCGGGTGGCCGAGGAGTTGACGCGGATGGCGGCGTACGCGGCGTCGAAGCGGGTGGCGATTGTGGTGGAGAACGGCGGGGATTTCGCGGACAGCCGGGCGTTGTGGTATTTGTGCGACTGCGCATCCCATCCGGCGATTCGGGTGTGCTGGAACCCGTGCACGGCGATGCTGGTGAACGAGCGGCCGACGATTTCGATTCCACGGCTGGGCACGCGGATCGGGCTGGCGCACGTGTGCGACGGGCGGTTCGAGGGAGGGCATATGGAGGCGTACGCGGTGCCAGGGGAAGGCACTGTCGAGTTGAGCCGCATGATTGATCTATTGAAGGGCATTGTGTATCGCGATTACCTGATATTCGAGTGGCCGAAAATGTGGGATACGTCGTTGCCGGGACCGGACGCGGTGCTGCCCAAGGTGAAGGCGTACCTGCGGGAACGGGTGGACGAGAAGCAGCCGATTCTGACGGCGTACAAGGGGGACAAGAACCCGACGAAAATGATGGCCGTTCCGGCAAAATCGTCGGCGCGGGCGTAGGGCGACGCCGGCATTCGGAAAACACTGGCAAGCGAGTACGCTTGCCAGTGCCACCCGACCGCTGGTCAGGTCCGAATAGCCCTCGCGCGTTCATGCAAGCGTTCAGCCCGTCGGACCACGAAATCCAGTTCGCGTTTGCTTGAAATCGACCGCTCAAGACATATAGGATTGTGGTGGCCGAGGTCGATGTTCTGCCGGGATCGGGGACCGTCCACCATGCGCGGACCGCAAAAAACGGGGACTGGGCACGAGCGGGCGTGGCCGACGAATCGCGGGCGATTGGGCCGCTGCGATGGACGTTTGGCCGCGATTCGGCTGTTTGGCCGCGTGGGTCGGGGGTTTACGCTGGTTGAACTGCTGGTCACCACGACCGTGATCGCGGTCCTTAGCGCGATTTTGGTGGCGGGGACGCGGTCGGCGCGGGACGCGGGGCGGCGGGTGCGCTGCCTAGCGTCGGTGCGCGACTGGGGGACTGCCGTCGGGTACTACGCCAACGATCATCGCGGCTACGTGCCGCGGCGGGGACAGGGGATTCAGCCGGTGTTTCAGATCAATCGACGGGCAGATTGGTTTAACGCGTTGCCGCCGTATATGCATCTGGATCGGTTCGTCGATCTGGCGGGCGCGGGTCGGCCGCCGAAACCGCGCGACGCCACGACGTGGGTGTGCCCGTCGGCGGTGGATTCCGGGCACAAGTATTTTTTCGCGTATGCCATGAACATGATGTTGTCGACGTGGCTGGCGCCTGAACCTGATCGGTTGGACCACATTGCGTCGCCGAACACCATGGTGTTTCTGGCCGACGGGCCCGGCGGGCATTGTTCGACGGTGCCGACGTTTGAATCGTACAGCCCGCGGGCGCGGCATCGCGGCAAGGTGAATTTGGCGTTTCTGGACGGGCACGTGGAATCGCTGTCCGCGGCGCATGTCGGCTGCGGTGTGGGCGATCCGCGGCGGCAGGACGTCCGCTGGGTTGTCCCCGGACGGTTGTGGCCCGAACCGGGTCAGCCGGTGCCACCGCCCTCAACGGAGATGCCGTGACAATGATTGACACCAACCCAAGCGTTCGACGACGCCCGATCCGCGGGTCATGCCGTGCGATCAGAACCCGCCACGCGAGTGGCGGACCGGGCCGGATTGGCGTGCCGTACCGAATAAATGGCGACGCATCGTGCGCGATCGAGTCGGTTGTGGTTCGGCCCCAGACTTGCGTCCGGGGTTCTGATTCGCCGTCACCGTATCGGACGGTGTTGTGCATGGCCGCGTTGGTTTGTATGGGGATTGCATCCGTATTGGTCCGGGCGGCGCCGCCGGAGGCGACCGCGGGGGCGGGCGCGGTGTCGGTCGACCTGGCGCCGGTGAAGGATGCGTTCGTGCGTGCGGCCGCGCCTACGTTGAATTACGGGGGGGCCGGGGCGATGGCCGTCGCGGGCACCACGGCCCGCAACGGTCTGAACATCGTTCAGGGACGATTCGATTCGCTGATGCAATTCGACGCGGGTGAGGCGGCCGCCTCGTTCGATGAGGTTTTCGGATTCGGAATGTGGAAAGTGACCGACGTTCGGCTGGTGGTGACGGAAGTCGGATCGCCGAACAACCTGATTTTCAACCGCGGCGTCGGCCAGTTTCAAGTCCGCTGGTTCAATGTCGATCACTGGTTGGAAGGCACCGGCGGCCCCAACGACACCGTGGTCGGCACGGGCAACGTCGTCAACTTCAATTGGGTGTCGTTGAACGTTCCCGCGGCGCAGGAGGTGGCGCTGGGCACGTTTGTGAACGGCGGCAGCAACGGAACGCGGACGTTCGTGCTGTCGTTGGCAGCGGCGTTCGTCGACGAACTGTTGGCCGGCGAAATCGTCTCGCTGCACGCGCTTCCCGTTTCGACCGGAATCGGATTTACGTTTCATTGCATTGATTTTCCGGATTCGGATCAGCATCCCTATTTGCAGGTGACGGCCGAGTTCAGTTGCGACCCGGACGGCGTGGAGAACCTGGTCGACTGGGCCGATCTGCGCGATTGCGTTTCGGGACCGGGCATTCCAACGCCCGACGAATGCGCTTGCAGCGATTTCGATGGGGACGGCGATGTGGACCTGCTCGATTCCGGGCTGTTCCAGATCGTCGCGTCGGACAACTAATCGGGCCGCGCGCCGCGGGCCGGACATGGATCGCTTGGCAACGGTCGTGCGGAATTCACCGCGGAGGCGCGGAGGATTCCGGACGCTGGGGATGTCGTTCGCCCGTTTCAGACACTCGCAGCGTTGAAAACGCCCGTTTCGTCGGCTACGATGGTGTTTCGTGCCGGCAATCAGTCGGCGGGACGCGGGCGAGCGCGGTCCGAATGGCAACCTGTTTCGAGGGGGGAAAACGACATGCGGCGATCCACGGCTTTTCTGGTCGGAATCTGTTGGCTGTTCCCGATCAGCACGTTTGGCGACGTCGCTTCGGTCAATCCCAGCAAGGACAACACGCTGTATCAGGACGCGGGCGGTGCGTTAAGCAACGGCATCGGCACGGGGATGTTCACGGGCAAGAACAACGTCGGGTCGATCCGTCGCGGCGTTTTAGCGTTCGATCTGGCCGGCGTGATTCCGGCCGGTTCCACGATCAACGGCGTCACGCTGACCATGAATGCGTCGATGGTGGCGGGCGGCGATCAGACCGTCAGTTTGCATCGGTTGTCGGCCGATTGGGGCGAGGGCACGTCCAACGCCATAGCCGGCGGCGGGGGCGGCGGGGCGCCGTCGACCACCAACGACGCCACCTGGGTGCACCGATTCTTCAATACCAGCCTGTGGTCGGCGGTCGGTGGCGATTTCGTGGCTGCTCCCAGCGGATCGACCGCCGTCGACGCGGCCGGCTCGTACAGCTGGGGATCGACTCCGGGAATGATCGCCGACGTGGAGGCCTGGCTCGCGGCGCCGGCGTCCAATTTCGGCTGGATCGTTCGCGGCAACGAGGGTGTGAATCAGACGACCAAGCGTTTCGACACGCGCGAGATCGGCACGATTGCGACGCGACCGCTGTTGGAGATCGATTTCACTCCGCCGGCGGGAACTCCCGCGGCGTCACAATGGGCCGTGGTCGTGGTCGCGATGTCGTTGGCGGCCGTCGCGACGGTCGCCATTCGCCGACGTCGAGCGGCCGTGACCGAAGTGTGGTAGGGGAATTGTGGCACGGGCGTCCCGCCCGTGGAATCATGGGCAGGATGCCCTTGTCACACGAACATGGGCAGGATGCCCAGTACGTGTTTAGCGTCACCTTGGGTCGCCTGCCGCCGGCAGGCTTGAATGTAGCCCCGCGTTTCACAGGATTTCGCATGAAGTTTTCAACTCACAGCCCTCCTGAGTGCCAGCCGGGCATGGTACAGGATCAGTTTGGCACCGATCCAACAACGAACGCGAGGAAGGGTTC
>JABFSN010000178.1 GCA_013140575.1 Phycisphaerales bacterium
GGTCCGAAGGGCAGCAGCGGGCCGAAGTTGTTTTGCGTAAGCGGGGCGGTGAATCGGCCGGGGTGTTTCGAGGCGGCGATGGACATCACCTGCGAAGAATTGGTGATGGGGGATCGGTTCGGTCGGTGGATGGCCGGGGGCGTGCCGGTGAAGGCGGTGTTTCCGGGCGGGATCAGCATGGGCGTGCTGGCCGCGAACGAGTTGAAGATGAAGATGGATTTCGACGATCCGCGGAATTACGGGTTATTGGGGCTGGGGACTGCGGCCGCAGTGGTGGTGAACGCGGAGACGGACATTCGACGGGTTCTATTGAACGTGACCCGGTTCTATGCGCACGAGTCGTGCGGGCAGTGCACGCAGTGCCGCGAGGGGACGAGCTGGATGTACAAGATCGCGTCGCGGATCGCGATGGGGGCGGGGCGGATGGAGGATTTGGATCTGCTGGAAGAGGTGGCCGGGAACATGGGGATGATGCCGGGGTTGAGCATCTGCGGACTGCCGGACGGGGCGACGTTTCCGATACGGGGGATCGTGAAGAAGTTCCGGGGGGAGTTGGAGGAGCACATTCGCGCGCAGGAGCCGGGTCGGGCGGAAGGGGTGCTGGCGATGTTGAATTGACGGCGCGCGACGGTCGTCGTGGCAGGGGCGTTCCGCGCCTGTTGGTGAGGGCAGCATTCCCGTGCCACGGAATTGCGGGTCGCGTTCCGCCGCGCGTCGGATGTGGATAGGGCGGTGGCGAGCGTACAATGGCGAACAACGCGTGACGTCGGACGGACATCGGTGGTGACGCGGTTGGCGGCGAGGTGGGCGCGCGATTAGAATCCGCGGCGAGGAATTCCGTTCGGGAAAACATGGGCTGGAAGCCCATGCCACGGGAATCACGGGGAGGAAGCCCGTGCCACGGCGCGGGCACGGATCGGTCCGCGGACATGCCAAAGATCAACATCGACAACGAGGCCATTGAATGCCGTCCGGGGGTTCCGGTGCTGCAGGCGGCGCTGGAGGCAGGACGGGACGTGCCGCACTATTGCTATCATCCGGGATTGAGCATCGTGGCGTCGTGCCGGTTGTGTTTGATGGAGATGCAGTTGCCGCATCCCAAAACCGGGGAGATGGACTGGGCGCCGAAGCTGTTTCCGTCGTGCCAGACGCCGGTGAAGGACGGGATGGTGGTTCGGTTCGATTCGGAGAAGGTGCGTGAAAACCAGCGGGAGTGCATGGAGTATTTCCTGCTAAACCACCCGCTGGATTGCCCGGTGTGCGACCAGGCCGGCGAGTGCCATCTGCAGGATTACAGTTTCAAGTTCGGGCATTCCGAATCGCGGATGGTGGATCAGAAGCTGAAGAACCCCAAGAAGGACATCGGCCCGCGGACGCTGTTGTATCAGGACCGGTGCGTGATGTGTTCGCGGTGCGTGCGATTCGCGGACGAGGTGTCGGGGACCCACGAGCTGTGCATCGTGAACCGGGGAAGCCGGGCGGAGATCGACGTGTTCCCGGGATTGCCGCTGGACAACGCGTTGCAGGGCAACGTGGTGGATATCTGCCCGGTGGGTTCGCTGTTGGACAAGGATTTTCTGTTCAAGCAGCGGGTGTGGTTTCTGAAAGCGACGGAATCGATTTGCCCGGGGTGCAGCACGGGGTGTGCGATCCGGGTGGATCATCATCGGGAGGTCGTTCAACGGCTGAAGCCGCGCTACAACCCGGGGGTGAACGACTGGTGGATGTGCGACGAGGGGCGGTTTGGGTTTAAGTACGTGCATGATCCGCGGCGCATCGGTCGGCCGATTTTGCGGCGGGGCGGCGAAGTCGAACGGCCAAACTGGGACGATATTCCGGAGATCGTGACGTATCGATTCGAGCAGGCGGTCGAGCGGCACGGGGTCGACAAGGTCGCGGCGGTGTTGTCGCCGATGATGGCGTGCGAGGAGGCGTGGCTGCTGGCGAAGTTCATCCGGTCGGTGGCGGCGGAGGCGACGCTGGTGAACGGGTTCGTGCCGGTGGACGGCGACGATCAACTGTTTCCGGCGGGCTGTGCGACGGACGAGGCCAAGTTTACGATTCGCCGGGAGAAGTGTCCGAATCGGCGCGGGGTGGAGATGATCGTGTCGGCGCTGGGAGGCAATGCGTGCGCGTTTGATGAATTCGTCGAGCGCGCGGGCAAGGGGGATTTCGCGGCGGTCTGGATCGTCGGCGGGTATCCGAAACCGTGGGTGCCGAAGGCGATGGAGAAGGCGGTCGGCGAGTTTAGGTTTTCGGTCGTTCAGGATATGTTCCCCAATGCGTTAACCGAAGTTGCGTCGCTGGTCTTGCCGACGTGCGCGTGGGTGGAGCGGGAGGGGTGTTTCGTCAATCACGCGGGACGGATTCAGCCGTTCGAAAGGGCGATCGAGCCGCGGGAGGGTGCGAAGCGGGACGGGCAATATCTGTTCGACATCGCCGGTCACTCGGGATTGTACACGGGTGAACGCGTTCGAGAGATGATGGCGGCCGAGATTCCGGCGTTCGCGGAGATCGCCGAGGCGCCGGCAGTGCCCGTGCACCAGCACTAGTTGGATTACGGGATCGAGACGGGACCATTCGATTGGATTCAGCACCGCGGCGGTGTTGCAGAAGCGTGTTGAAATTGGACGAAGATGCCGGTCGTACTTCGAATCCGCGGGTACCGGTTCCTGTTCTTTTCCAACGAAGGCGACCCGCGGGAGCCAACGCACGTTCACGTACGAAAAGGGGAGAAGGTAGCCAAGATATGGCTTGAACCGAAGATCCAACTTGCGGAAGCGTACCGAATGAATTCGCGCGAGCTTCGCAAGCTGGTAGAGTTGGTCGAGATTCACGAGGAGACGATACGCCGTGCATGGCATCGACATTTTGGCGAATAGACCCGCGGCGAATCGCGTATGGTTCGATGACGCGAATCTGTGGGTGGAGTTGACCGACGGAAGAACGTTGGGGGTGCCGTTGGCCTATTTCCCGCGATTGCAGCGGGCGACGCCGCGGCAGCGTGCTCGATTCGAGATGAGCGGAGGCGGAACGGGATTGCATTGGGATTCGCTCGATGAAGACATTAGCGTGCGGGCCTTGGTGCTGGGTCGGGGCGATCAAACGCGAACAGGGCGGCGAACCACGCGGAACGGTCGCACGCGAACCGCATCCTCGCGGGGTGTCGCGCGGCGAGCGGCGAGAACATCAACCGCTCGGTGACGATCGCGGCACAGATAGAGGGCGCTTCGACTCGGGACGGGTAGAGGATATTCGTTTCGCATGATGTCACTATTGGAGGATCAATTCTGGTTCAGCGCCGCGTTGGCGTTGGTGATTTTCGGCGCCATGATGACGGCCGTCGCGTATTGCATTTATTTCGAGCGGAAGATTTCGGCGTGGATGCAGGACCGCAAGGGGCCGAACCGGGTGGGGCCGTTGGGGCTGTTGCAGCCGCTGGCGGACGGCGGGAAGTTTCTGTTGAAGGAGGACATCATACCGGCCAACGTGGACAAGCCGTTGTTCGTGCTGGCGCCGGCGATCGCGTTCGGGCTGGGGATGATCGGGTTCGTGGTGTTGCCATGGGGCGGGCGCGTCGATGTGGACGGCGACGGGGCCGTGGACGTGATCGCACAGGTGGCGGATCCCGGCATCGGTCTGTTGTATCTGCTGGGCATCGGCGGGCTGGCCGTCTACGCGGTTGTGCTGGGCGGTTGGGCGAACAACAACAAGTACGCGTTTTTCGCGGCCATGCGCTCGACGGCGCAGATGTTGAGTTACGAGATTCCGATGGGACTGGCGATTTTGGTGATCGTGTTGATGACGGGGTCACTGCGGCTGGAGGCGATCGTGCTGTCGCAGTTGGGCGGGGGCAACGTCTGGAACATCGTGCATCATCCGCTGGCGTTCCTGATTCTGCTGACGACGTTGTTCGCGGAAACCAACCGGACGCCGTTCGATCTGGCTGAGGCGGAGCAGGAACTGATCGGCGGATATCACACCGAATACAGCGCGCTCAAGTTCGGTTTGTTTTTTCTGGGCGAATACGCGCACATGATCACGGGCAGCGGACTGATCGTCGTGATGTTTCTGGGCGGATGGCATCTGCCGTGGGTTCCGGGTTTGCGGCCGGAGGACGTGTCGATCGGGGCGATGGTCTTGAAGATGTCGGTTTTGGGGTTGAAGATCGCCGCGTTCTTGTTTCTGTTCATGTGGGTGCGCTGGACATTGCCGCGGTTTCGGTTCGATCAGTTGATGCGTCTGTCGTGGAAGGGGATGTTGCCGGTCGCGTTGGCGCTGGTGTGCTACACGACGTGGCTGGTCTATGTCGGCCGAGCCACGGATATTCGCTGGACGCTGGGCGGCAATGCCGTGCTGATGGCTGTCGTGTTGGTGATAAGCGGCGTGTTGGGGTCGCCCATTACGGGGCGGCAGGCGCACATGCCCGCTGTTCGAATGTTCGCGTCCCGACCCGCGCGGTGAATGGGTCCGCGGATGATCAAGCACCATGATTCGTGATGAAGACATCTTAAACGTCGACGAGCCGGAGTTGACGGCGTCGGAACGCCTGTATTTTCCCATTCTGGTGGGCATGCGGACGACGTTTCGGCATATCTTCAAGAAGAAGATCACCGTGCAGTATCCGGAGGTTCAGCGAACTCTGCGGGTGGAGAATTATCGCGGCGTGCATCGGCTGAACCGTGACGCGGACGGGCGGGTGGCGTGCGTGGCGTGCTTCATGTGCGAGACGGCGTGTCCGGCGCATTGCATCCATATCGTGGCGGGCGAGTCGCCGTGGGAAGACCGCGAGAAGTACCCGGCGCAGTTCGACATTGACGAACTGCGCTGCATTTACTGCGGCATGTGCGAAGAGGCCTGCCCGGTGGATGCGATCGAGCTGACTCCGGAATACGATCTGGTAGGCCGGACGCGCGAAGAGATGATCTTCGACAAGGAAAAGCTGCTGGAAGTGTTCGATCGCACCAATGGCGTCAAGCCGCGGAAGAATCCGAAAATCACCGGCTATGTCGCCACCGGGCGTCGAAACGGAAGCGAGCCGCCGCGGCCGGGAGCGGCGACCTCATGAACCACTGGCCGACGCTGGTTTACGGTCTGTTCGCCATGGGCGCACTGGGCGTCTACTGCCTGTTGCCGCGCGCCGAGCGATCCATGCGCGCGGCGGGCGCCGTGCTGGGCGCGGCCGCGTTGGCCGGTTTTCTGGTGTTGTTCGCGCGTTACGCCGTGTCGCCGCAGGGATCGGGAGTGGTATTTCTGGTTTCGGGCGCCATCGCCATTGCGGCCGCGGTGAAGGTGATCACCCACGAGCGACCGGTCTACAGTGCATTGTATTTCGTACTGGTCGTACTGGCCATCACGCCGCTGCTGATTCTTCAGTCCGCGGAGTTTGCCGCGGCGGCGCTGGTCATCATTTACGCGGGCGCGATTCTGGTGACTTACGTTTTCGTGATCATGCTGGCGCAGCAGAGCGGCGCCGCCCATTACGATCGGCAATCGCGGGAGCCGTTTATTGCGGTCTTGGCGGGCTTTCTGACGACCGCGGTCGTGGCCGCGGGGATCATGGAGCTTCCAGTCCCGGCGGGCGGCGATCCGACGGCCATGGGCGGCGAAGGTCCATCGAACACGGAAGTCATTGGCCGGGTTCTAATGGCGGATTACAGCGCGGCACTGGAAATCGCGGGCGTTCTGCTGTTGATCGCGATGATCGGCGCGGTGGTGATTTCGCGGAAGCGGGTTCCGACGGAGGACGTCGTCGAATCGCGAACGCCGGGCATGATCGGACGTGAGGTTCCGCCGTATTAGATTCGGCAATGAGTGGGTGTGACCGATCCGCTTCACGGCGCGGGGAAGGCGTATCGGGTCCGTATTTCGGTTCTTCCGACGATCGGCAGAAGCAGTCATGAACGAGGCGCTCGGTTATATCGTTTTGGGAGCCTTGCTCTTCGCGCTCGGCGTGGTTGGTTTTCTATCACGGCGCAACCTGATCGTGATTTTTCTGTCCACCGAGATTATGTTTCAGGGTGTGATCGTCAACCTCGTGGCGCTCAGCCGGCTGCACGGCAATGTGCAGGGGCAGGCGTTTGCACTGTTTCTTCTGGTGATCGCGGCCGTCGAGGCCGGTCTGGCGTTGGGGCTGGTGGTGCTGTTGTTCCGCCGCAAAGGCACGCTGGATGTCGAGCGGTGGTCGAGCATGTGGGGTTGACGATCGTTGGACGCCCATAGGATTCAATATTGGGTTCTGCTCGTGCTGTTGGCGCCGCCGGCGGCATCGATCCTCGCGGCGGCGCTGGGCCCGCGTTTCCTGCGCGGCCAGACACATTGGTTGCCGATTCTGGGAGTGGGCGCCGCGCTGGTCGGGTCGGTCAATCTCTTCAACCAGGTTCGTGCGGCCGGCGAGGCACACGGTTCCATCGTGGTCGAGCTTTATCGCTGGATCGCAACGGTTCCGGATCAATGGTTCAGCGTCAATGTGCTGGTTGACCCCTTAACCGCGATCATGCTTCTGGTCGTCACCGGCGTCGCATTGCTGGTCGTCGTCTATTCCCGCGAATACATGTCCGATCATGGCCACCCCGTTCGCGGCTACGAACGATTTTTCGCTTATTTGGCTCTCTTCGTCTTTTCGATGTGCGTGCTCGTCCTGGGCGGCAACTTCCTCTTGCTCTATCTGGGGTGGGAGGCCGTCGGCCTGTGCAGTTATTTGTTGATCGGGTTTTACTACGACCGACCGTCGGCCGCCGCCGCCGCCAAGAAGGCGTTCCTGGTGAACCGCATCGGCGATTTTGGATTCGGTCTGGCGATCCTGTTGATCTACGTGACGTTTCAGGAACTCGATTATCAAGCGGTGTTCGCCATGGTTGACGCGGGCACGACCGCCTCCGGCGAGGCATTGACGTCGGGCCGCGTCACTGCGATCGCACTGCTCCTGTTCTGCGGAGCGGCCGGCAAGAGCGCCCAATTCCCCCTGTATGTGTGGCTGCCCGACGCCATGGAGGGTCCGTCGCCGGTTTCCGCGCTAATCCACGCGGCCACCATGGTGACCGCGGGGGTCTATATGGTGGTGCGTTGCGGGGCGATCTTCGCGGCGTCGCCGCTGGCCATGGCGCTGGTGGCGACGATCGGGGCGTTTACGGCGCTGCTGGCGGCGACCATCGCGCTCGTGCAGTTCGACATGAAACGCATCCTGGCGTATTCGACCATCAGTCAATTGGGATACATGTTTCTCGGCGTCGGCATGTATGCGGGCAGTGCGGCCATCTTTCACTTATTCACCCATGCCTTCTTTAAGGCGCTGTTATTCCTCGCGGCCGGCAGCGTCATGCACGCGATGGGCGGGGTGATCGACCTGCGGCGCTTCGGCGGTCTGCGGCGAGTCATGCCCTGGACCTATGCGACCATGCTGATCGGCGCCCTGTCCCTGGCCGGCATTCCGCTTTTGTCGGGATTCTGGAGCAAAGACGCGATCATCCACGCCGCGTTCGAGAACAGTCGCCTGCTCGGATGGATCGGGCTACTGACCGCACTGTTGACCGCGTTCTATACGTTCCGCATGGTGTTCCTGGCATTTCACGGCACGACGCGCGTCCCCGACGGCGTACACGCGCACGAAGCCGGTGCGTGGATCAAGTTGCCGCTGGTGGTTCTTGCGGTCGGTTCCATTTTTGCCGGATACGCCGACGTGACATTCCTGTCCGGCGGTTTCGCGGGCGCGTTCGACCCGCACGGGTGGTTTTCGCATTTTCTGTCTTCGGTGACGGCGCCGTTCGCCATGCACCACGCGGAGTTTGCGGCCGCGGGGCACATGCAGAAATACGGTTTGTTGTACATGTCCTCGGCAGTGGCCATCGGCGGAGTTATTCTCGCGTACTCGCTCTACGTTGACAGTCCGATGCTCGGGCTGATTATCCGCCGGGCGTTTCCGAAGACCCATCAATTGCTGTCCAACAAGTATTACGTCGACGAAGCTTATGAATCGTGGATCGTCCAGCCATTGCGACGGCTGGCGGCGTTCTGCTATGCCTTCGACCGCTACGTCATTGACGGTCTGGTGTGGCTCCTGACGGCCGTCCCGCGACTGGCGGCGTTGGTCTTGCGGGTGTTTGAACAGGGGCGGTTGCAGGGCTATGGAACGTCGATGACCATCGGTCTGGCGGCCATCCTGTTTCTCATTCTGGTGATCGGTGGATAGCGGAAGCCCCCGAATATGATCGACGAAACGATACAAAGCGGGTTCAACTGGACCCTGACGACGCTCATCTTCTCGCCGTTGATGGGCGTGGCCATGGTCCTGACGCTGCACCGCGACGACCATTCGCGCATTCGGCTGATGGCCTTGCTGGCCTCGTTGACCACGCTGGCACTTGCCGTCATTACCGCGTTTGAGTTCCGCAGTGCTGCAGTGCAGACGTCCGGCAACGGGTGGGCGCTTTACCATTTGCAGGGAGATCTGGCATGGCTCGATCCCGACGGCCCCATTGACGTCCGTTACCACGTCGGCGTGGACACCATCAGCCTCTGGCTGGTGCTCTTGACCGCGTTCCTGACTCCGCTGGCCGTCTGGGCGAGTTTCTCCGGCATTCGGGAACGCGTCCGGGAATACTTCGCGCTGCTGTTGCTTCTGGAAACGGCCATGCTCGGCGTGTTCTGCTCGATGGATCTGCTGCTGTTCTTCGTGTTTTTCGAGTTCACGCTGATTCCCCTCTTTTTCATCATCGGCATCTGGGGCGGGGCGGAGCGCCGGCGGGCGGCGGCCAAGTTCTTCATCTTCACGGTCGCGGGCAGCGTGCTGACCTTCGGTGGTGTGCTGTTCGTCGCCTACTATGTCTATTCTTCCGCCGTGGCCTACGGTCTGCCCGACGCGAAATTCACCATGAGCATCAAGGATCTGATCGCCGCCGGCCGCGCGGGGCGTATTCCGGCCGACGTGCAGTGGTGGCTGTTCATCGCTTTCGCGGCCGGCTTCGCCGTGAAGGTTCCGTTTTTTCCGCTGCACACCTGGTTGCCATTGGCCCACACGGAAGCGCCGACCGCGGGCAGCGCCATCCTGGCCGGCGTGCTGCTCAAGCTTGGAACCTACGGATTCGTGCGTCTTTGCGTGGCCATGTTGCCCGACGCGACCTATGCGTTCGCCCCATTCATGGCCGTCCTGGCCATCGTCGGCATTCTTTACGGCGCGTTCTGCGCCTGGGCTCAGACGGACGTCAAAAAACTGGTGGCCTATTCGTCCGTCTCGCACCTGGGCTTCTGCATGTTGGGGCTGTTCAGCTTGAAACTGGCCGGCGCCACCGGTTCGATCATCTACATGTTGAACCACGGGTTGTCCACGGCCGCCCTCTTTCTGATCGTGGGGATGGTTTATGAACGATACCACACGCGGGACATGGACAAGATCGGCGGTCTGGCGCGGACCATGCCGTGGATGGCGTTCTTTCTGATCTTCTTCACACTGGCGAGCATCGGTCTGCCGGGGTTGAACGGATTCGTCGGTGAAATTCTCGTTTTGCTGGGCACCGCGTATTCCGATCAGCCGCGAACGTCCCCGGACGATCTCGGCGTCGGACCGTTGGGGTTCGCGTATGCCATACCGGCGGCACTGGGCATTATCTTCGGCGCCGTCTACATGTTGTCCATGTGCCAGAAGGTGCTGTTCGGTCCCCGCCGTGAGCCGCCGCATACGCCGGACGCGTCCACTGGACTGACGCCCGACCTTAACGGGCGCGAACGGGCCATACTCTTTCCGCTCGCCGTGGCCTGTCTGCTGATCGGCGTCTATCCCCGGCCGTTGATCGACTCGCTGCATCCCGCGATTTCCGTCAATGTCTTTCAACTCTATTACATGCCCAGCTCAACGCCGCACGGACTGGAATTAATGGTGGACGAGACGGCCGCGGCCGCGCCGTCCGCCGATACGCCCGCGATTCGCGGCAACTCTTCCATTCTTCCGGAGCCGGCATGAACCCACTGATTCAAATGTCCCCGGAAGTGTGCGTGGTTCTCGGGGGGTGCCTCGTCTGCCTGATCGGCGTGGCGCGTCGATCCTCGGCCCGCGCCGTCACCTCTTCGGTCGCATTGGTGACGCTGGTCGTGGCCATGGCGCTGACCGCCTGGTACGGCCGACCCGGCGACGCCATCCAGCCGGCCGGCTTACTGATCACCCAACTTTCGATGTACGTCCGCTGGATCACCCTGATCGTGGGTGTGTTGATCGTTTTGGTCAACGCGGGTACGCCGGCTGACGAGGAACGCGGCGAATTCTTCGGTATGATCTTGTTTTCCATCGCCGGCGTGATGTTGACCGGCTGCGCCAACGATCTCGTCGTCTTGTTTCTGGCCGTCGAACTGGTCAGCGTCCCCACTTACATCCTGGTCGGGCTCAGCCGCACCGACGCGCGCGCCTCGGAAGCAGCCGTCAAGTACTTCTTCCTTGGCGCGTTGGCCGCGGCCATCATGGTCTACGGGTTCAGTTTTCTGTACGGGGCCGCGGGCACGACCGTGCTTCGCGGCGCGTCCGGCGGTTCGTTGTCCGAACACGTTGCGAGCGCCGGGCGCCTGACCGATTTTGCGACCATCGGGCTGCTGCTCGCGTTCGCGGGTCTGTCGTTCAAGATCGCGGCTGTGCCGTTTCACGCATACGCACCGGACGTTTACGAAGGGGCCGCCTCGTCCGTGACCGGACTACTCGGGTTCCTGCCCAAACTCGCCGGATTCGCCGCGATGATCCACTTGCTGACCGCCATCGGCTGGCAACTTCCGACGTCCCTGCTGTGGCTTTTATGGGGAGTCGCCGCGGCCACCATGACCGTCGGCAATGTTTTGGCATTGTTGCAGACCAACGTGAAGCGCATGCTCGCCTATTCCAGCATCGCCCACAGCGGCTACATGTTGATTGGACTGCTCGTCGGTCCCGCGTTGGGCGCCGGGCCGATGCACGACGGCGTGGCCGCGCTGTTGTTCTATGTCGCCGTATACGGCACGATGAACCTCGGCGCGTTCGCGGCCCTTGGCAGTCTGACCGTCCGCGACGAACCGGCCGAAACGCTGGACGATTTGGCGGGTCTGTCCCGTCGCGCGCCCTGGACGGCGCTGGCGCTGACCGTGTGCGCGTTCAGCCTGATGGGATTCCCCCCGACGGCCGGCTTCCTCGGCAAGGTGTATGTGTTCTCGAGCGCGTTTTCGCTGTCCCCGTGGCATCCCTTCCGAACGGCCATGGTCGTGCTGGTGGTGATCGCGGTGATCAATTCGGCGATCGGGGCTGCCTACTATTTGCGCATCGCGGCGGCGTGTTATCTGCGCGACGCGGACGGACAATCGAGGGTTTCCGGCGATTTCATGCTGCGTGTCGGATTGGGGATTTGCGGTGCAGCCATGGTCGTGCTTTTTGTGATTCCCAAACCGTTGGTCGACCGCGCGCGATACGCGGCGGCGGCGGCCCACCCGCGGAGGGACGCCCACGTCTCGGTCGTGGAGCTCCCGCCGTCGTAGCGGCGGTTTGTTGAACGTTTCCGATCCGCGCGGCCGCCACCACCGGCCGTGGCGGCGAATCCGGCCGACCCGCGGCCGGCCGTGGCTCGCAAATGGGCGGCTCGACTTTGCCGTGGAGTTGCCATAAAGTTAGTCATGAATTTCGTCGGGGCGGCGACCCGGTTGGCGGGTCCAGCTTAAGGAGTGACGGGCGATGAATCGGGGGTTTCAATGGATCTGTATTGCGGCCGTCGTGTGGTTCGCGGCGGCGCCGGCCGGCGCCATTGTTCGCCGCATTTCGGCCGTTTCCGAAAGCCGCGTTCAATCATTTGTTGGCGGCGCTGCGGATTCGATGGACGAGGCGTTCGAGGAGTTCGGGCCCGATTCGGGCACGTCCATCCCCATCGGCACGAAGGCCGAACTGGAGGCGTTCAACGGCGCTCAACCGGTGTCCGCGGCGCTGGCCGCCTCCGGTCTTGATGATCCGACCCGCGCCACGCCGGGACGCAACCCGGAGGAACTGTCCATCGAGGCCAGTTGCGCGTCCGACGACGCCGACGAAAGCGACTTCGACGTGGAATCGAGCGTTCGCGAGACCCGGCTGGTCCGATTCAGCGCCGCGGAATTGGGAAACCCGATCGACGGCACGCGGCTGGTGCAGAGCGCGTTCTTTCCGTCGGGCGCGGTTTTCTTGTGGTCGTCGGACGGGTCGCGCGATTTGACCGGTCTGGGCGCGGAGATCGACATCGTCATTCGCCGCGTGCCGCTGGACGCCGACGGGCAGGAGGGCGAACCCGAGGAACTGTTGCGGCTTTCCGCTTCGTTGCAGGGCGGACCGGCGGGGGCCGTCAGCGAGTCGAGTTCGCCGGGTTTGAGCACGCTGGTGGTCGACGTGACGGCGCTGCCGGCCATCCCCGGGTTGCCGCTCGGCGACGTGTCGGGATTGGCCGTGGCTAGGGCGCTGATTATCCCCGACGGACAAACCATTTCGTACGAATACGACGCTACGGTGGACGTCGAGTTTCTGATCGAGGCGGAGGTGACGGCCACGGTCAGCAATCTGTCGGGCGGGACCGGCGTCGTGTCGGTGTTCGGGCGCTCGTTCGACGACGCGGCGCGGATCATCGGGATCGGCGTGTCGCCGGGAACGGCCAAGGCGTTGGAAGCACGATTGAACAAGGCCATGACGACGTTTGCGAGCGTGCGGTCGGCGGGCGGTTTGTTTGGTAATCTGTGCGGCGCGATGGGCGTGGAAAGCGCGCTGATGTTGATCGTCCCCGTGGGTTGGGCGGTGGTTCCGGGGCGGACTCGTCAACGGGGGCGCGGTTCGGCGACGCCCGACAACGTCGACCGATGATATCGCAGGCATGATTGTCGACTGTTATACGTGCATCTGGGACACACACGCGCAGATCGGGCGTCATGGCCCGGGCGGTGCGTCCGCCGGTCCGCGCCGACGGCATGTTGGTGCGACGCCGCCGGCGCATGCGGCCAAGGCCGACCATTTCGCCGCGAGCGAACCGGTTCGAGCAGCGATCGTGGTCGGCTTCAAGAGCCGCCACCTGAATGCCGATTTGCCCAATCAGCTCATTTCCGATTATGTGCGTAGTCACGCCGATCGCATGATCGGTTTCGCGGGTATTGACCCGGTGGACCCGGCGCGCGCGATCGACGATCTGGCGTTCGCCCAGGACGAACTGCGTCTGGTGGGCGTCAGCCTGTCGCCCGCGGCGCAGAATTTCCACCCGTGTCACACGAACGCCAAGACGTGTTACGAAGCGGCGAACGCACGGGGCATGCCCATTCTGTTTCATACCGGACTGTGTGACACGCCCCAATGCGTGCTTCCGTACGCGCAGCCGGCGCTGCTGGACGAGGTGGCCCGCGAATTCCCGAACCTGAAGCTGGTCATCGCCCATCTGGGTTGGCCGTGGGTCAACGAGACCATCGTTCTGCTCGGCAAGCACGCCAACGTCTTCGCGGACATTAGCCGGCTGCTGCACCAGCCGTGGCAGGCGTATCAGGCGCTTCTGACCGCGTACCAGTACGGGGTGATGGACAGGCTTCTGTTCGCCAGCGGGTTTCCTTATGCGCGGGCCAAACACTGCATTGAAGCGCTTTACGACATCAATCATCTGACCAGCGGCACGAGTCTGCCCGCCATTCCGCGCGAGCAACTGCGGGGAATCGTCGAACGCGACGCGTTGGAGCTGCTCGGCTTGCGTCTGCCGGGCGGCGGCGAGGGGCCAACGCAGGCGGCGGCGATCGAAGACGACGACGCCGAGGCGTAGTTGACCATTGCAACGATGGCCCGATTGAGACTACAACGCTAAGAGCACGTCCCCGGTGAAGCGTTCTTTCGCCCCGCTGGGGCTGGTTTGGAGGGGGTGGACGATTCCGGGGGTGTCGTCCGCTGTCGCGGACGACACCCCCGGCTACTGACTGCCGCCCCTTCGGGGCTGGGAAGGGCCTCTGGGGCTCCAGGGCTGGGAAGGGACCTGTGTCGCACGGTGCGGTTTTCGTCGATCGTGCCTGGGATTGACATAGCGTAGTAGTGTTAAACACCGATCAGAAAACGCACGTCGGCGGGTTACTGGCCGAACTGGTCCGTATTCCCAGCGTCAACGAAAACGCCGAGCAGGCCAATCGCGACCGCGCGGAGAGCGCTGTTGCGGATTTCCTCGAACAATGGCTGACGAGCCGATTGGGCATGACCGTTTCACGCGTTCCCCTGTCGCCGGGCCGCGACAATCTCGTCGCCCATTGGCCCGATCAGGCCGCGGCGCGTTCGTTCGCCCTGCAGGCGCACATGGACACCGTCAGCGTGCGGGGCATGACCGTCGAGCCGTTCGCGGCCGAGGTGCGCGAAGGGCGCATGTGGGGCCGCGGCACGTGCGATACGAAGGGCTCCATGGCCGCGTTTCTGTCGGCCTTGCGCGCGGCGCGGGAACGCGATTGGCGATTCGTGGACAAGGTTTATTTCGTGGCCACGGTGGCCGAGGAGACGGGCTGCAAGGGTTCGTCGGCATTGACCGCGGCGGGATTCGGCGTGGATGCCATGATCGTCGGCGAACCGACGATGTGCACCGCGGTCACGGCCCACAAGGGCACGTCGTGGAGTCGTTTGACGACCGCCGGCAGAAGCTGCCACGCGTCCATGCCGCAACACGGGCACAATGCCATTTACGCGATGGCCAAGGCGGTGCGCTTCATCGAGGATCGATTTATCCCGGGGCTGTCGGCTCGCCAGCACCCGCTGCTGGGCAGTCCGACGCTTTCGGTCGGCGTCATTCAGGGGGGTGTGGCCACCAACATCGTTCCCGATCGCTGCACGGCCAATCTCGATTTTCGACTGCTGCCGGGTCAGGACCCCGGTCCGTGGATTGAGGGATTCATGAGCGCGTTACGCGCGGCCGTTCCGGACGAGTCGTTCACCATCGAAAACATCCATAACCAACCGGGGGTGGAGACACCGATCGACACGCCGTGGGTGCGAAACGTGCTGGCGGGGTGTGCGCGGACGTCGGGGCGGTCCCAACCGGCCGGCGTCACGTACTACACGGATGCCGGACCGTTTCACGCCGCGGGGATTCAATGCGTCGTGTTCGGTCCGGGCGATATCGCCCAAGCCCATACCGAGGCCGAATTCCTCGACCTCGAACAGCTTTACATGGCGACCGAAACGGCGATCGAGTGGTTGGAAGCGGCCCGCACGCGGTCGCTGGTCGCCGATTGACCGGAGCTGTTCCTGGCCGCCCGATCCAGTGACATCAGGCGGCACAACAGGATGCCGTGCCGGCGAAGGCGTCGAGAACGGCCAGGATATCGAAGATATCGATGACGGCGTCGGGCGTGGGGCAGGGGGCCAGATTGACGTCGGCGAACGCGCAGTCGTTGAACGTGCCGGCGAAACCGTCGAGAACGCACAGAATATCGAATATGTCCACCATGCCATCGCCGTTGGCGTCGCCATAGCCGGACGGAGCGGCCCCGCAACCGACGTTCCTCATCAAAACGATGACGTCGGCGATTTCGTCGATCAGGCCGAGGTCCATGTCGCCGTCGTTGTCAAAATCGAACATGACGCTGCACGATGCCGCCGCGGGCGCCGCGAATTCCTGATCGAACACCATCGTGCCGTCGCCGTTGTTGCGGAACAACCGCCAGTCGCCGCTGAAGCTGGAGGTCAGCCAGTCGAGGTCGCCGTCGCCGTCGAGGTCGCCGAGGTCGGTGGCGATGGCGAAGGGATCGGTGGGCGTGACGGACGGGGCGGCCAATTGCCCGGCGCCGTCGCCGAGCAGGATGGCGCCGTTGCTGTTGCCGCTGTTGACGACGGCGACGTCGTCGTGCCCGTCGGCGTTGACGTCGCCGGTGACGAGTTGCCAGGTTTGCCCGCCGCTCGCCCGCGACGACGCGAATGAAAACGTACCGTTGCCGTTGCCGGTGTTGACCAGGATCTGTTGCGCGGAGATCGCGCCGATGGCGAGGTCGAGGATGCCGTCCTCGTTCATGTCCGCAGCGGCCAGGGCCCGCTCGCCGGACGCGCCGCCCTCCCAAAACAAGGGCGCACCGAACGCGCCGCTGCCGTTGTTGAGCAGGACGGACATGTTGCTGGAGACGAAATTGGTGTTGGCGATGTCGAGATCGCCGTCCCCGTCGGCGTCGAGGGCGGCGATGCCGCGGGGGGAGTTGCCGACGACCATTTCCTGTTGCGCCGCAAACGTCCCGTCGCCGTTGCCGAGAAGCACGGACACGGAGCTGGTGCTGATGTTGGCCACGCAGATGTCGACGACGCCGTCGCGGTTGAAGTCGGCCGGTTCCGACGGGCTGGCCTGCTGGTTGACGGGGAACGTGGGCTGCAGGAAATCGTCGAACAGGCCGGTGCCGTCGGCGAGATTCAGAAAGACGCGGAGGTCGGCGGTGTCCTCGTTGACCACGGTGATGTCGAGGAACCGGTCGCCGTTCAAATCGGACGCGATGCCGCCGTAGGCGCGGGACGATTCACCCGGCGTGGTTCGCGTGGACAGCGTGTCGATCTGTTCGAATTCCAGACTGCCAGGCTGGGCGCGGGTCCAGAACTGGTAGGAGTAACCGGCGCTGCGCAGGTTCGAACCGTCGTCGGCCATCAAGTCGTGCGATAGAATCACCATGACGGATTCGCCCGCGGACAGCGGATTGGTCGGGGTCAGGATGACGGTGGCATCGCCGTCGGCGTAGCCGATCGTGCCGGTGACCGTTCCGCTCCAGCGGGCGAACGCCCAAAACGTCTGGTTGACGATCACCGAATCGCGATCCACCGGGCGATCGAACGTCACGCGAATGTCGGTGGTAACGTCGGCCGTCAAGACGCGGGCCGGCGGATCGACGGACACCACGGTCAATTCGCCGGCCGACGCAGGAAGAGTCCAGCACACGAACAAGAGGAATGCGATCCGAGAAAATAGGAACATCATCCGTCGCCAGAAGTAAGGAGCCGCCCGTCCACTGACCGGAATATAACCAACCCCCGTTTTCAAAACAAGTCGAAAAACCCACTTGAATCGCGGTGATTCCGCTTGACGGCGATTTACCCCAACGGTTAGCCTGAATGACTGTGGAGATCATCGTGGGCATGCTGGATTGAACTCGCCTACCGAACGAATGCAGGTATCGAATGTGAACAACATCTGCGTTGCCGGGTTTTCAATAGCGACGAACCAGGAAAAGGACTGAGAAATGGGTTTTGTGTTCGTGCGGTGCACTTTCGAGAGGAGCGCGTTTTCAGGGGAGCGCGTGTTTACAATAGCCATTAGCTCCGGGAACCAATACGTTGGGATTTCACCGTTGGGTTACTGCTATCGCGGCGGCACGCAGTTGTCCGCCGCCGAACCGAGTGGAGATTCCCCGATTCACGGAGAATTGGAGGCTCGCCTGATTCGTAATGAGAATGGAAACGCGTATGTAGCCATTCCGGACGGGGAAAAAGTATTGGTTCCCGCAACCATCGTTGTAGAGCGGATCCAATAGGTGTATCTTTCCGACCACGACATCGACGACGCCATTCGCGCCGGAACGTTGATCGTTGATCCACCAGGCGAGATCGGACCTACGTCGGTTGATCTCCATCTCGACGATGTCGGTCAGGCGAAAGTGTGGAATCTGGCGCTTCTTGAGGAGCGCAACCGAGATCACGGACATTCTCCGCGCGAGTTGCGGATCGCTCGGGCGGATTACGGGCGAGTCTCCAAGCTGTACCTGAAGGATCCCCCGCACGACCGGGACAAGTGTCACACGGACGGCGTATTTCGTCGCGACATGGAGGTGATCATTCGACCCGGTGGATTCGTTCTGTGGCAAACGAAAGAGAGGGTTGGAACCCCGGCCGTAGACCCCCGGTACATTTGTTTCATTGACGGCAAGAGCACGCGGGCTCGAACCGGGTTGGTTGTTCATCTGACGGCGCCGAATATCCACGCGGGCTGGTCGGGCAAAATCACGTTGGAAATCTGCAATCTAGGTCCGTTGGATATCGTTCTTTGCGAAAACGATGTTGTGGCTCAAATCACCGTGGCGCAGGTTTCAAGTCCTCCCTTCGCCAACATGTCGAGTTCAGGATCTCGTACGCAAGGGCAAACCAGCGTATTCGGCATGGGTGCGCAATGATCCGCAAGTGCTGAGCGCGATTATTCCTGTCGCAGGGCGGGCAGGAGGGGGG
>JABFSN010000163.1 GCA_013140575.1 Phycisphaerales bacterium
GTATCCGGGTCTGGACGGGTTCGGGCGGTTGATCGATCTGCACTTCGTGCGCGACGCGGGCGGGTCGGCGGAGACGGTGCACCGGTATCAATATCACCATGATGCTGCCGGGAATCGGCTGTGGGCTCGGGTGACGCAGGCGGAGGAGCCGGGGTCGCCGCCGGTGGCGCACGTCAATGACAGGTCGTGGCACTATCGGTACGATCCGCTGAATCGACTGACGAAGGCCGAGCGCGGGGCGCTGAGCGACAATCCCGATCCGAACCAGATGGTGATTCTGGGTAACGGGGGCGTCGAGCGGGTGAAGATCGACTGGGTGCTGGACAGCGTGGGCAACTGGACGGCGGACGGGTGGCCCCCTGCGCTGAACGAGAGCGTGGTGCTGTCGACCGGTGCGGCCGGCGGGGGGCCGTACGAGGCGGCGGCCACCGTACACCACGAGGCCCGGTACGACAACCGGCTCGCGTGGATCACCACCGGCGACGGTGCTTGGCTGCCGTCGCAGACCTCGACGACGATCGAGACGGACGCGAACGGCAATCTGACCGATGACGGCACGGGTCACTACGAGTATGACGTCTTCAACCGGCTGGTGTTCTATTCGAACGGCGACCCGTGCACACCCTGTTCGAACACACTTGTGCGGTACGACGCCTTAGGCCGGGCGGTGTCGACCTTTGCTATCGGACCGGGAGGCTTCGAGTCCGCGCATCACTATTACGACGGGGTCCGGCGCATTCAGGACTGGAAGAAGTTGGGCAGTGTGCCTTATGTGCCGGTGCGGGAGTACATTTACGGACCGGACTATGTCGATGAGCACATGGCTCAGATTGTTCCGGGAGATCCGGAGGCCACGCCCGAGCCGACGGAAGACGAGATCGTCTACACGCTTCAGGACGCCAACTACAACGTGGTGGCGCTGCTCGACGCGGACGGCACGGTCCTGCGGCAGTATTCGTGGACGCCGTACGGGCAGCTCGACGATTCGGACGGACTCTATCCGCATCCGCCGAACCGGGTGGGGCATCAGGGTCTGTTCTGGATGTCGTTCGGGGTGCCGGATGGCGTCACTCCCAGCGGGGAGCTGGCCGACGAGCTGCTGCCGCCGTCGGCGGAGGAGTTCTTCCGCACCGACCTGAACGGAGCATTTTATTCCCGTGCGAGACTCTATTCCCCCCACCTCGGCCGGTTCCTGACCCCCGACCCCAACGAGTCGGCCCTGCCGTTTTTGACGGCCGCGTACATGAACGGCCAGACCGCGATGGCGTCGCACGGACTGTTCAACGCCCAAGCCCTCTACGGCGACGGCATGAATCTCTACGCCGCCTACGGCTCCAACCCCCTCGCCAACCGCGACGCCATGGGACTGGCGTACAACGCCTACGAGGACGCCATCGACGAACAGATCGATTACCTCAACGGCCACCGCTTGTACGCCCTGGGAGCGATCAACGAGGGAGCCCGAGCCGCGTCCATCGGCCTCAACTTGGCGCTGGATATCGCGGGCACCATCCTTGGCATCGACATCATTCGGTCCATCGGGGCGATCTTCACCGGCGGCGGCGGGTTCTGGGACGCCCTGAACGTCGTGACGGCTATCTCGCCCGTCGCGCGCATTGCCCGAATCGGCCGGGCCGTCGATAATGCCATGGACTTGGCGGCGACGGCGGGGCGCGTAGGCGGCGCCGCGGCGCGCGCTGGCGGCAAATTCTTGGGCTGGCTGAATAAGGGGCAGAAGAATGTCAGTGTCTATATCGGATACAAAGGTAAAGTCGCCACGTATGTAGGAATTAGCGCGGATGTCGGTCGCCGCGGGAAGCAGCATGCCGACAGGTTTGACAAACTCAACACGATTGCATCAGGACTAACACGCAACCAGGCTCGAGCGCTGGAACAGCTGATTATGGACAAGAACGTCTTCACCAATATGCGCAACTCGCTCGACCCAATGAGCGAGTTCTTTGTGGATGCGTATAACTGGGCTGAACAATATGCAGGAACGTATGGCATTCGCCTCGTTTGGGACTAAACACTATTCCAATACAGTGATGGGCCGATCAGCGGCCGGTTGCAGAACCATGCAACACTGAGGAACGACGAAGTTTTCTTTAGGAACAGAACGGTGCGCCAATGCTTGCAAGTGGTTTCGGGATCGGTTCTGACCAATAGCAGACGGAGACTTCTCAATTGAATATGCGCGTACTGAACAAGTCGCGGAAGAAGCTGCAGCCTGGAGACATTTTTGTCTTTCAGATGCCCGATGATTTCTACCGGTATGGCCGGGTAATTCGCACAGATGCGATCGGCGGCGGATTTCCTGATTGTAATTTGATCTACTTATATGCAGTTGCAACCTCGACGAAACTGCCAGTGCCAGCTTTGTCAACTGGTTCTCTACTGATTCCACCCGAATTAACCAACACGTTGCCTTGGGTGCGCGGGTATTTCGAAAACATTGAACATCGTCCACTCTTGAAGAATGACACTCTTCTCGTTCACTGTTTCTGGGATGATCCGTTTGAGCGATATGTAGATGAGTATCGCAATGTGCTTGATCGCCGGCACGAGCCATGTGGGTTTTATGGTCTAGCAAGTTATGCGGGTATCGATCAAGCGGTCAGCAAAGCGCTCGACTTTCTCTGGACTCGACCGGAGTTGAAGAACCTTTCACCGAATTTTGCGAGCTTTTACAAAAAGAGACTCGTGGCCCTGGAGCAAGAGGGTATGACGTATGGGAAAGCTGAGCTCAAAGCCATGCAGGAGACCGTCGTTAAGATGGGTGATCGGGTGGAGGATTACGCTTGGCGGGAACTGGATCGTTGCGAGGAGTGGAGGTGTAAGTAATGACGCTCCACGAATCGGCGATGTTCGCAGTCGTATCGACGCTCGCCAGCTTCATTCATCCGCAAGCAGTAGGTCTTGATACCACATATCAAACACGCACAGGTTGCACCGGCTCGGGGGGCGGGCCGTATGACGCGGTGGCCACCGTGCACCACGAGGCCCGGCACGACAACCGGCTGGCCTGGCTCACCACCGGCGACGGAGCTTCGCCGCCGTCGCAGACCTCAACGCCCACGCCGCACGACCCCAACGGCAATCTGACGCGCGACGGGGCGTATGTCTATCAATACGACGCGTTCAACCGGTTGATCGAGGTGCGGACGCCGAGTCAGCCCGGCGGCGGCGGGGATGTTTCGCTGATCAGTCTGCTCTACGACGGACTGGGCCGACTGGCCGCGACGACGCACGATACGGTCTCGCCGTCGCGGAAGACGTGGCTCTTCCACGACGGCGTGCGGCGCATCGCCGAATGGGCGGCCGAGTGGGATAAGAACGAAGAGGCGTTCGTCGCGACCGCCACCGAGCGGGAATACGTCTACGGGCCGGACTATGTCGATGAGCACGTGGCCCAGATCGTTCCGGGGAACCCGGACGCGACGCCCTATCCAATTCCGGACAAGGTCGTGTACACGCTCCAGGACGCCAACTACAATGTCGTCGCCTTGCTCGACGACGCGGGCAATGTCCTTCGTCAATACACCTGGTCGCCCTATGGCCAGTTGACCGCGTCGGAGCGCTGCACCCCCGGCCCCGGGGGACAAGGCCTGGCACCCCACCCGGCGAACCGGATTGGACATCAAGGGCTGTTCTGGATATCATTCGGCGCGGACTCAATTGATCCCAACGGCGACCTGTCCGACGACCTGTTCCCACCGTTGCCGTCGTCCTACTTCCGGCCGGACCTGAACGGTCTGTACTACTCCCGCGCCCGCTTCTACTCCCCCCACCTCGGCCGCTTCCTAACGCCCGATCCGAACGAAACGGCCACCCCGCTGTTGACGGTCGCCTACATGAACGGCCAGACGGCAATGACCTCCCTCGGCCTCTTCAACGCCGAAGCCCTCTACGCCGACGGAATGAACCTGTATACCGGTTACGGCTCGAACCCGCTCTCCAACCACGACGGGCTGGGGCTCTCCTACAACCCCTACGACGACTGGATCGACGAGACGATCGGCGAGTACTACGGCGAACGAGCTGCGATGGCGGGTCGCGTTGGGGCAGCGATTGGTTTTGGGATTCAAGCGGCGCAGGTCCTCGGATACGCAGCACTGTCATTCCTGCCTGGAGGTCAGGCGGTGCTTCTCGGAATAAAAATCGCGTCGGGAGATTTTCAACTGTCAGACTTGCTGACGCTCATCCCTGGAGGGGCGATGGCCCGTCTCAGCGGAGCCGGCGGAATTGGCTACAGCCTGTTCGCCGGATACAACAAAGCACAGGCTGCGTACAATAAGGCGTCGCGCGCCATTCGGGTAACCGGGGCCGCACTAGCTAGACTTCGGCAGGAGTTCAACAGACTCAAGGGAGCTTTTTGGCGGTATGAAGCCCAAACAAAGTCCGGCAGTTATAGCGCGCAGCAGCTGGAGCGGATGCGACAAGGGAAAGCTCCGCTTGGAGCCGACGGTCATCCAATGGAAGTCCACCACAAGACGCCGTTGTCGCAGGGTGGATCGAACTCGTTCGACAACTTACAGCCCATGACGAAAACGCAACACCGACTTGAGGGAAACTACGGTCCAAATCATCCACCACCGTAGAGGCAAACAACCTGATGATAGACGCGCTATTTGATCAAATACGCAACCTGCCGTCGACGGAGCACGGAGCCGGCGCGCCGTTGCAACACATTAGGCAAGCGGAGAAGACGCTGTCGAATCGGTTTTCTGAATCGTACAGGCGTTTTCTGTCGACGTTGGGTTGGGTGGATGGGCCTACTTTGATGTTAGCTGGACTTGGGCATGACACTCCAGCACATCTTGATCTGATAAGGACCGTCCAGAGCGAGAGGACTCTGTTTGAACCGCAGATTCCCGCACATCTCCTCCCAATCATGAATGATGGTGCTGGAAATAACTACTGCCTCGATTGTCGCAGTTTCGTAAATGGTGAGTGTCAAGTTGTATTCTGGAATCATGAACTCCTGGTGGACCAAACACCTGAGACGGTATCACCGAGTTTTGTGCAGTGGTTGCACTTGATACTGGACGAGCCGCAGTAACACATGCTCGGACGATACGTATTGAGGCGAGCATCAAATGGTGCCCCTCATTGACAAGCGAGTTGAGAACTGTGAGTGGCTGGTCTCGGGCTTGGGCGCCGAAGCAAGCTAGAAATAGCGAATCCCCGCAACTGGACTGTTTCTATCGCTGTGTCAGCATTCGCACATGTTCCGGTACTTGATAACGCTGGTTCATTGGGCAATTCCAGTCGCACCCCGGAGCGTGTGATACAACACGACTCCGCAGGGCAGAGGAGTCTTGTGGACCCGATGGCGGCGCGGTAAGCTCTTTTTGATCATGACGAAGGCGAGTCAATGTGGATGGTCGATGGCGTTTGCGCTTGCGGCCGCTCTGCCGGCCAGCGGCGGGAATGAGAGCGTGGTCTTGTCGACGGGTGCGGCCGGCGGCGGGGCGTACGACGCGGTGGCCACCGTGCACCACGAGGCCCGGCACGACAACCGGCTCGCCTGGCTCACCACCGGCGACGGAGCTTCGCCGCCGTCGCAGACGTCAACGCCCACGCCGCACGACACCAACGGCAATCTGACCGGCGACGGGGCCTACGTCTATCAATACGACGCGTTCAACAGGCTGGTGCAGGTGCGGACGCCGAGTCAGCCGGGCGGCGGGGGGAATGTCCCGCTGATCGGTCTGCTCTACGACGGACTGGGCCGACTGGCCGCGACGACGCACGATACGGTCTCGCCGTCGCGCAAGACGTGGCTCTTCCACGACGGCGTGCGGCGCATCGCGGAATGGGCGGCCGAGTGGGATAAGAACGAAGAGGCGTTCGTCGCGACGGCCACGGAGCGGGAATACGTCTACGGGCCGGACTATGTCGATGAGCACGTGGCCCAGATCGTTCCGGGGAACCCGGACGCGACGCCCTATCCCATTCCGGACAAGGTCGTGTACACGCTCCAGGACGCCAACTACAATGTCGTCGCCTTGCTCGACGACGTCGGCAACGTCCTGCGGCAATACAGTTGGACGCCCTACGGCCAACTGGACGACTCCGACGCACTCGCTTCCCATCCGGCAAACCGAATTGGGCATCAAGGGCTGTTCTGGATTTCGTTCGCGGCCGATTCCGTCGACCCCAACGGCGACCTGTCCGACGATCTCTTTCCGCCATTGCCGCAGTCCGCGGATCTCTACTTCCGCCCGGACCTAAACGGTCTTTACTATTCGCGGGCCAGATTCTACTCCCCCCACCTCGGCCGCTTCCTGACGCCGGACCCCAACGAGACGTCCCTGCCGCTGCTGACCGCCGCCTACATGAACGGCCAGACGGCGATGGCCTCCCTCGGCCTCTTCAACGCCGAAGCCCTCTACGCCGACGGCATGAACCTCTACGCCGCCTACGGCGTCAACCCGCTGACCAACCGCGACGCCATCGGACTATCGTACAACCCCTACGACGACTGGGTGGATGAGCAGATCGACTACCTCAATGGCCACCGGCTCTATGCGCTGGGAATGCTGAACGAAGGCGCCAAGGCCGCTTCCGTCGGTCTCAATCTGGCCCTCGACATCGCCGGTTCGGTTTTGGGGGTTGATACCTTCAAGGCGATCTTCAAGGTGACGACCGGTAGCGGCGGGTTCTGGGACGCGATGGAGATCGCCCTATCGGTGACCCCGTTCATTGGCCCGCTCCGCGGGGCAACCCGGGCGATCGACAACGCCATGGATTTTGCCGCGACGGCGAAAAAGGGAGGCCGCATCGCCGGCAAAGCCAGCAAGTTCCTGGGCTGGCTGAATCAGGGGCCGAAGAATGTCAGTGTGTATATTGCCAAGCGCGACGGACGGGCAGTTTACGTCGGCGTCAGCGGCGATGTGAGTCGTAGAATGAGCCAGCACGGTGCCAGATTCACTGGACAGGAACTTGTTGCGTCAGACCTGACGCGCAACCAGGCGAGAGCGCTCGAACAGTTAATTATGGATAAGAATGTGTTTCAAAACGTTCGGAACTCAATTGACCCAATGAGTGAGTTTTTTGTCGACGCATACAACTGGGCGGAGGAGTTTGCCAGGAGGAGCGGAATTAGGCTTGTATACGACTGACTTGAACTTGGACATGACAACTGATCTGAATATGCGCGTACTCAAGAGATCCCGTAAGCTGCTGCAATCGGGAGATATTTTCGTTTTCCAGATGCCGGATAATCTTTACCGGTATGGATGGGTGATTCGTACAGATGCAATTGGTGGAGGATTTCCTAATTCCGTACTGATTTATCTTTACAATACATCGTCACGCACACAAACGCCAACACCGGAGCTTCGACTCAATGATTTCCTACTTCCGCCTGTCTTGACAGATAGCGCGGCGTGGAGACTCGGGTACTTTGAGAATATTGAGCATCGTACGCCCACCAAAGAAGACATTCTGCCGATTCACTGTTTTTGGTCGCTCGTTTTCGAGCGATATGTGGATGAGTACAACCGGCTTCTGTCTCGTCGACATGAGCCTTGTGGGGACTATTCTTTAACTGGCTATGGCGCTATTGACCGACAGATAAGTAAAGCATTGGGGATACTTCTGTGCACGCCACGAGCACACGACCTGTTACCCCGAAGTCGGCAGTTTTATGAGCGTAGACTTACGACATTGGAAAAGGCGGGAGTGGATCGCGAACCCGCCCAGCAGCAGGCGATGAAGGACACGGTGGTCTTTATGGGCGAGAAGGTCGAAGCCTACGCCTGGCCGGAATTGGGCGGTGGCAAAGAGGGCAAGAAGAAGCCGTGATACTTTATCCACTCCTGGTATCGCTCGCAATCACATCAACTGGTCACATTGCGACCGCTGGCGACTGCGGTGTCGCGGAGCGCGGGGCGCTGAATGCGAGCAACTCGGCCATTCTGGGCACACCCGGTTCGCCGGAGCGTCTGAAGTTCGACTGGTCGCTGGACAATCAGGGCAACTGGTCGGGGGATGCGTGGCCGGAGGGCGGGAATGAGAGCGTGGTCTTGTCGACCGGTGCGGCCGGCGGCGGGGCGTACGACGCGGTGGCCACCGTGCACCACGAGGCCCGGCACGACAACCGGCTCGCTTGGCTCACCACCGGCGACGGAGCTTCGCCGCCGTCGCAGACCTCAACGCCCACGCCGCACGACCCCAACGGCAATCTGACCGGCGATGGGGCCTACGTCTATCAATACGACGCGTTCAATCGTCTGGTGGAGGTGCGTGTTGCTGCGGGTCTGCCGGGGGCGGGTGGTTCGCGGCTCGGTCTTTTGTACGACGGACTGGGGCGGCTGGCCGCGACGAGGCATGATACGGTGTCGCCGACGCGTAAGACGTGGCACTTCTACGACGGCGTGCGGCGGATCGCGGACTGGGCGGCGGAGTTTGACGGCCTTGAAGAGGCGTTCGTGGCGACGGCCACCGAGCGGGAATACGTCTACGGGCCGGACTACGTCGACGAGCACGTGGCCCAGATCGTGCCGGGCGACCCAAGTGCCACGCCGAGTCCCATTGCCGACGAGATCGTCTACACGCTTCAGGACGCCAATTACAATGTCGTCGCGCTCTTGGACGCAGTCGGCAACGTCTTGCGGCAATACAGTTGGACGCCCTACGGCCAACTGGACGCGTCGGAGCGCTGCACGCCCGGACCAGGGGGACAGGGGCTGGCATCGCATCCAGCGAACCATGTCGGCCATCAAGGACTCTTCTGGATCTCGTTCGGGGCCGACTCGGTCGACCCCAACGGCGACCTGTCCGACGACCTCTTCCCGCCGTTGCCGTCGGACTACTTCCGGCCGGACCTGAACGGACTGTACTACTCCCGCGCCCGATTCTACTCCCCCCACCTCGGCCGCTTCCTGACGCTGGACCCCAACGAGTCAGCCCTTCCGCTCCTGACGGCCGCCTACATGAACGGCCAGACGGCCATGGCCTCCCTCGGCCTCTTCAACGCCGAAGCCCTCTACGCCGACGGGATGAACCGCTTCGCCGCGTACGGCGTCAACCCGCTGACCAACCGCGACGCGACCGGTCTGTCGTACAACCCCTACGACGACTGGGTGGATGAGCAGATTGACTATCTGAATGGACACAGGCTGTACGCCCTGGGAATGCTCAACGAAGGCGCAAAGGCGGCGTCCATTGGGATCAATCTGGCCCTTGACATCGCGGGATCGGTTTTGGGCATTGACACTTTTAAATCAATCTTCAAGGTGACGACCGGTAGCGGCGGGTTCTGGGACGCGATGGATATCGCCCTGTCGGTGACGCCGTTCATAGGCCCTCTGCGAGGAGCGGTCCGGGCGATCGGCAACGCGTCGGAGCTGGCCGCCAACGCGAGAAAGGTCGGACGAATCGGCGAGGAACTGGCGGGAATTGTCAAAAACCACCGGCGACTCACGTCGGCACTCAATCCGATCAGTTACCGTATTCCGGATTATATAGATGAGACTCGGCGTGTTATCGGGGAAGTCAAGAACGCGACACGTGTGGATTTTACCGAACAGCTGCGAGACTATGTTGCTATCGCTGCTCGAGACGGATACACGGTTGAGCTCGTAGTACGGACGGGATCGACGCTGTCTGGTCCACTCCAGTCTGCCATAAACTCCGGACAGATTGTGCTCAAGCGAATACTGCCATGAAGACGCCAGAAGATCACGAGCGCGAGCAGGCTATGCGCGTGGCAGAGTATCGCCGAGACGCGGCACCTATTGATGCGCAGCTGAGGGGTCTTGGCGAGGATTTGGATTCCATAATTCTTAAGAGGAATCTTGGCCTAGATTACAAAGAGGCGATTCCAATCTTGCTGACGCGGCTGACAACAACAGAGAGCCGCGTGATCAAGTCCTGCATACTTCACGCACTGGCCGTTCCAGCAGCTCGTCCATTGGCAGGACCACTGTTAATTAGAGAGTTTTATCGCACTGCTTCAACATGCGAAAGTCCGGGAACGAGCGTCCCGCTGTGGGACATCGGCAATGCCCTGGAGTTTCACGCCTGCGACGATTTAGCGGACAACTTGATTGGCATCGCGACGGAGAAACGCTTCGGCTGGGCGCGGGCGATGGTTGTGCTGGGGCTTACACGGCTCAAGGATTCACGCGCGTTCAACGTTCTCGTCAATCTTCTCGATGATCCCGATGTGAACACGATGGCCGTAACCGCCTTGGCGAAGCTGAAGAACCCCGCAGCCCGTCCACATCTGGAGCGATTTGTCAACCACCCCGACCGCTGGATTCGCCGCGAGGCCCGCAAGGGGATCGAGCGGCTGGACAAGGCGGCCGCTCGGACGGGAAATGCCGCGCGTCCCTCGGGCGCACCGGAAGGCGGGGCGCCCAATAAGAAGGCAAAGCGCGTGCGGATTCCGCGCGGCCTTTCCGAGACGTCGGTCGCCATCGGCATGGATCGCTTGGGACCATTTCTGAAACGAGTGGCGGAATGCACCGCGGGAATGGAATTCTCCACGATCGACGACCTTGTCGAGACGGTCGACCGGCTGGACAACGACCGATCGCGTCTGTTCGGGTATCAGGTGGAATACGAGTCGACACCCACGCCGCTGGTGATCAAAGTCCAGAAGGACGACGTGGATTCGGTCGGCATTTACTTCCATACCTCCGCGGCGCTGGTCTCGCGGATTGAGGCGCTGTTCCACCCCTTTTGCGAAGAGCATGGTGCGTGAGTGACTACCGTGGCGGGTCATTCATTCCGAGCCGCGACCCGCGAGGAAGCGGGCAAATTGGCAAAAACAGGTACTGGTACAGTTTGGTTTCTGACATTCCGAGCCCACCGGAGGCGGGCGAAAAATCTCACTTGCCGGCCAAGATTCTTCGGTCGCTGCGCTCGCGCGGGTCCACGAGAGCGGGGCCAGTATGTCGGGGAGTAGGCGTTTTGGCAGGAACGACGTTGCTTGAATGAAATCGGCCGCACGTCGGATGGTCAAGCCGCAACGCAGTAGGGTCAGTGGCCGCGCGTACGGCAAACGTTCTGCGAATCGGTCGCGGCAACAAGACCGGGCGGCGGGATCGTACACGAGGAGACGGCGCTTTCAATCATGGCTTGGGTGTCATGTTCTCAACCCTTTCTCAGGCCGCGTCGCGGTAGTAATGCCGCAGCAGTCCGCCCAGAAAGCGCCGGCAGCGAATGCGGCCGACATCGGGGAAGGGACCGGCAGTGGGTGCCGCATGGGGCGTGGTCACGGACGGATCGACTGATCCGGTCGCGGCTTCCTGGAGAATGCGATTCGCAAGCCCCTGGTGCGGACGGCAGGTGTTGTAGAAATCGACAAACGATTGGGTGATGTAATCGAGATGTCGAAGGCTGAAGCACACGAAGTAGTTCAGGCATTCGCGTTTCAACGACCCGATCCAGGACTCGGCGAAGGCGTTGGCGTCGGGCGCCATCAAGGGCGTACGCACCCATCGCATGCCGGCTCCCGACATCTGCGTGCGGAATGCAAGCGAGAACTTGGTGTCACGGTCGTGGACGATGAACTTCGCCGGGAGATTGTGGTCCTCGAGCCACATCAGCAGATTTCGACCCTGCTGCTGAACCCACAGACCATTCGGATGAAACGTCGCCGGCGACAGAAATACTTTCCGCGAGCCGACATGGATGAACGCGAGACAATTGGCGAGCCGCACGCCGAGGGGCGTGATCACCGCCTTCGTGAAGAAGTCGCACGCCACCAGCGTGTTCATGTGCAACCGGATGAACGTCCGCCACGCGGTCTCGTCGGTGCGCCCCCGGCGCGTCGGCGACGGCGTCAGACCCGCGTCCTTCAGAATCCGGCGTACGGACGAACGACCCACGGACAGGCGCAACTTCCGCAACTCCCCAATGATGCGGCGGTAGCCCCAGCCCGCGTTTTCCCGGGCCAGCCGTTGCACGAGTTCGCACACGTCGCGGCCGATCCTTGGCCGACCCGCGGTCCTGGATTTGCGTCCTTCGCGTTGCTCGATGACCCAGCGAGAATAGGTTCGCGGCGTGACGATGCCGATCACGTCGGCGACGCGGTGATCCAGTTCGGCGCCGATGGCCAACAACCGGGCGCGGTCGTCCGGCCCGGGGATGACTCGATTGCCGCCAAGCTTGCGGCGGAGGATTTCGACCTGAGCCTTGAGGAACCGAATGCGAGCGTCTCGACGAGCGGCTTGGGCTTCAACTATCAGATGGACAATGGCATAGAGCGAGCGAACCATGGGCAGTGAAGCTCCGAATACGGACTCGATTGGTGCGGCCACAACCGGCACCCGACATTCTGGACCCGCCCTGGCGAGCGGGCAACCACTGCCGCAACGGGCCGCCGGCCATCAGAACGCCGTGCAGGCGCGCCATAACCCGGTCATCCCGCCGTTCGCGTCTGACTCCCTCCTCCGAACCGGGTTTCGAACGTTTCATTCGGAGTAGGGAACGATACGCGAAACGGGTGTCTCTCCTCAACCCGAGACATTTTGTTCGAGGAGGGTGGCGTTCGCTCTAGTTCCACCGCCTTATCGAACTCACCTGACCGTGGGGCCTGGCGCCAACGGCTGGGGCGACGCGGACGACAACTTCGGCAAACTCAGCGTCGCGCCTGAATTTCCCGGCATCGACTCGGGAGACGACACGCCGGTGGCGGCCGGCGAATTGGATATTGTCGGCGCGCCGCGCCGCTCGCGAGCCGCCGTGGTGCGAACGCTGGACGCCCCGCCAACCGAACGACACAATGTCGCCGGATTGTGAAACGCGTGTAGGCGACGCGACGACGCGACGACGCGACGGTCCGACGGCGTGCAATCGGGCCGTAGTTGCATCGTGGACAAGGGAATCAGCCGTCATCGACCATGCCGACGCTCGATTGGATCGGAAAAAAGGCCGTCCTGAACCACCATCGGCGGGTGCCCTATCGGCTGTTGCACTGCGACCCCAAGCTGTCAGCCGGCGATCCCGACAGCGGAAATCTGCTTGTTCAGGGCGACAACCTGCTGGCTCTCAAGGCGTTGCTGCCCTACTACGCCGGCAAAGTCAAGTGCATCTACATCGACCCGCCCTACAACACCGGCAACGAAAAATGGGTCTACAACGACGCGGTCAACAGCCCCGAAATGCGCAACTGGCTGGGCAGGGTCGTCGGCGCTGAGGCCGAAGACCTCTCCCGACACGACAAATGGCTGTGCATGATGTATCCGCGGCTGTCCCTTCTAAGACAATTTCTAACCGACGATGGGGCGATTTTCGTCAGTATCGACGACAACGAGGTTGGCCATCTACGAACATTGTTAAGTGAAGTCTTCGGCGCGCCTAATTTCGTTTGCTCCTTTATTTGGGAGAAGAAGCACACGAGAGCGAATGACGCCGAATTCGTCTCGGACAACCACGATTTTCTCTTATTGTACGCGCGGGACAAGACCAAATTAAGGTTGCGCCGACTCCCTCGTACCGAAGCCGCCAATGCGCGGTTTAAGAACCCAGACGATGATCCGCGCGGCCCGTGGATTTCGCAGCCATTACAAGTAAAGACTCCGTCGCAGGCCTATATCTACGAGATCGTTACTCCACAGGGCAGACAAGTATCGCCCCCCAATGGACGAAGCTGGGCCTTCGGACGGGAGCGTTATGAGGAACTGGTTCGAGACGGGCGAATCTACTTTGGTCCTGATGGACGTAATGTGCCGCGACTCAAGAAATTTTTGCCGGAAGTAGGGGACTTGGTGCCTGTGACCATTTGGCCCAGAGACGAAGTGGGCGACAACCAAGAGGCCAAGACTGAATTGAAGACACTCCTTTCGAACGGGCGATTGAGTTTTGATAATCCAAAGCCGGTTCGGCTCCTTGCGCGCGTTCTTCAACTCGCGACTCAAAAGAACTCGATTGTGCTTGATTCGTTTGCCGGTAGCGGAACAACGGCCCACGCGCTACTTGCGTTGAACAAAGCGGACGGTGGTAATCGTCGTTTCTTGATCGTCGAAATTGATAATGACATCGCAAACGAAGTGACGGCCCGTCGTCTTCGAGTCGTCATTCAAGGAGATGCAGAGGAATTCCTGCCTTTGGGTGGTGGGTTTCGATTCTGCCGGCTCGGTGAACCACTATTTGACGAAGCGGGCAACATCCGGGATTCCGTAAAGTTCCCCGACCTTGCGGCCCACGTATTCTTTACCGAGACCGGCTCACCGATTCCGAAACGAGCGACGGCCCGGTCGCCGCTGCTGGGCGTTCACAACGGTATCGCGATTTACTTGCTTTTCAACGGCGTGATGGGCGACAAGCGGCCCGACGGGGGCAACGTTTTGACCGGTCCCATTCTGCACGATTTACCGCCGCACCACGGCCCGAAGGTCATCTACGCCGAAAGCAGTCGGTTGGGACGCTCCCGGTTGAAACGCGAGGGGATCGTGTTCAAACAGGTGCCGTACGAGATCAG
This sequence comes from Phycisphaerales bacterium, assembly GCA_013140575.1. Lineage (GTDB taxonomy): Bacteria > Planctomycetota > Phycisphaerae > UBA1845 > UBA1845 > JABFSN01. Next base: position 14,441 of record JABFSN010000163.1, read on the forward strand.
GGTCAGCTAATCATGCTTGAACTGCGCGATTACCAGCAGCAAAGCCTTGAAGCGCTGGAAAGGTATCTCGACGGCGTTTCCCAGCACGGTGCCCAGCGGGCGTTCGTTCTGGAAACCAATCGGCCGTATCTGCCGGCACCCGGGCTTGCCGCGCTCCCCTACGTATGCCTCCGCATTCCTACCGGAGGGGGCAAGACGCTGATGGCCTATCATGCCATCGGAATCGCCGCCCGCCACTACATGCACGCCGACCGCGCCGTTTGCCTTTGGCTGGTTCCGTCGAATGCGATACTCGAACAGACGCTTTTGGCACTGCGAAACCGCGAGCATTCCTACCGGCAGGTTTTGGACGCGCGATTCGGCGGAAACGTCCGCGTGGTGGACATGACCGAAGCGAGGGACGTCTCGCGCGGAACGATGGAAGGCGAGACGGTGGTTATCGTGCTGACGCTGCAAGCTCTGCGTCGCGACGAGACCGCCGGTTTGAAGGCGTACGAGTCCTCCGGGGCGTTGCATCATCATTTCAGCGGGCTTTCGCCGGGGTCGGAACGCCACCTGGAGCGGCGCGAGGACGGTTCAGTTCCCTACTCGCTCTGCAACGTGCTCCGATTGCGCTGCCCGCTGGTTATCGTCGATGAGGCCCACAACGCGCGGACGCCGCTTTCGTTCGATACGCTCGCACCGTTCAACCCGTCGTGCATCATTGAATTCACGGCGACACCGCAGACGGAACATCGCCCTGATCGGGAGTTGTTTGCCAGCAACGTGCTGCACCACGTCTCCGCCCGTGCATTGAAGGTGGCGGAAATGGTCAAGCTGCCTATCCGACTGCGAACGCATACCGATTGGAAGGAAGTCATCGGGCTGGCCGTCGCGTGCCAACGCGAGTTGGAAGCGGCCGCTCAGGAGGAAGAGCGCGCCACGCGGGAGTACATTCGCCCGCTGGTGTTGCTCCAGGCGCAATCCCGCCGTAGCGGACAAACGACGTTGACCACGGACGTCGTTAAGGAAGCGCTAATTCGCGACTTCAGGATTTCCGACGATCAGATCGCCGTCGCCACAGGCGACACGCGTGGCATCGAGAATATTGATTTGTTCGCCCGTGAGTGCCGCTTGCGGTTCATCATCACCGTGCAGGCGTTGAAGGAAGGTTGGGATTGTTCATTCGCGTACATCGTCTGTTCGGTGGCCGACGTTCGGTCGTCGCGGTCCGTGGAGCAATTGCTGGGGCGCGTGCTTCGGATGCCCAAGGCCCGGCGCAAGCAACACGACGCGCTGTATCTGGCCTATGCCTTCGCGGTGTCGCCCAGTTTCGTCGAAGCGGCCAATTCCATCCGCGATTCGTTGGTCGAACAATTAGGCTTTCAGCAAATGGAAGCGGCGGACCTTGTACAATCCGCGGAGGAACCGTCGCCGTTTGGACCTGGTTCCCCCTTCGGCCCCGGAACGCTGTTTCATCGTCCATTTGTCCACGTTTCGCCCGGGCTGCAAATGGACCTGCTGCCGGAGTCAACACGACAAGTCGTCACGTACGAACCGGAGACCGGCAAACTCGAAGCCACGTGCCCGATGACGGACGTGGACCGCTCGGCTTTGGAGGAGTGGTGCCCGAATCCGCCTGACCGCGTTTCAGTTCAACGGCTGTACGACCTATGTCATGGCCAATTTGCGACATACGGCATTTCCGGTGCCGCCCTGACACCGTTAAGCGTGCCGATGCTTTGCATTCGCATTGGCAAACAGTTGGAACTGTTTGAGGCGGAGCATTTTCTCGAACACGACTGGAACCTCGCCGAGTGCGATGCAACGCTTTCGGAGAGCGAATTCCCATCGCGGCGCTTTGCAGGCACTTCAGGACTGATCGACGTGACCGAATCGGGACGCGTGGAAATGCAGTTCGTCGAGCAGGTCCACGAACAGCTTTCGTTGCTGGCTGTTGAGACCGGCTGGACGGTTTCGGCGTTGGCGGTGTGGCTGGATCGCGAAATACCGCACCATGACATCCCCCAGGCGTATTCGAGCCTGTTCATACACAACGCCTTGACGGGTCTTTTGGAGAGCCGCAGTTTGAGTGTCGATCAGCTTGCCCGTCAGAAGTTTCGCCTTCGCGACGCAGTGCGAACCAAGATTGACGTTCATCGCAAGGCGCACGCGCTGAATGCCTTTCAGGCGATGCTGTACGGCGAGGACCGCGCGGATTTGGAAGTCAGCGACGAGTTCGCTATCCGTTTCGATGAAGACCAGTACGCCCCGAACTGGTACTACGACGGACCGTACCGATTTCAGCGCCATTGCTTCCGCATCATTGGTGAACTGGCGTCCGACGGGGAGGAATTCGATTGCGCCGCGGTCATTGATTCCATGCCGCGCGTGCGCCGATGGGTTCGGAATCTGGAGCGCCGCCCGCAGTCGTCGTTTTGGCTGCAAACATCGACCGACAAGTTCTACCCCGATTTTGTCGTGGAACTCAACGATGGTCGAATCCTCATCGTCGAATACAAGGGCGCGGACCGGTGGAGCAACGACGATTCCAAGGAAAAGAGGGCCGTTGGCGACTTGTTGGCCGAGCGCAGCGCCGGGCGGTGTTTGTTCGTGATGCCCAACGGGCCGGACTGGAACGCGATTCGCGCCGTCATTGAGCGGGATCATCCACCGCCCGCCAAGGAGGTCACCCCATGACCGACGCATCGCGACCGCTCGAACCCGGCGGGCAGCTTCTCATCTACCGCGACGGGGCGTTGAACCTCCAGGTCCGCCTCGACGGCCGGACCGTGTGGCTGACGCAGGCGGGCATGGCCGAGTTGTATCAAACGACGCCGCAGAATGTAACCATCCATATCAAGGGGGTTTACGACGACGGCGAACTGGACGAAGGGGCAACTTGTAAGGATTTCTTACAAGTTCGACCGGAGGGCGCGTGTCCCGCGCCGTAAATGAACGCGAGAACCGATGGCTGAACTGTTCAACATCTATTGCGACGAAAGCTGCCACCTGATCCATGACCGGTCGCCCGTCATGGTGCTGGGCTGCGTCTGGTGTCCGCGCGACCGCGTGGCCGAAATCTCGACTCGGCTTCGCGAGATCAAGCGGGAGTGTGGGCTGGTCCGCGCCGGCGACTACGCCGAAGGCCGGCTGCCGTTTGAATTGAAATGGCAGAAAGTCTCGCCCGGCAAGCTGGCGTACTACCTGCGCGTCGTTGACTACTTTTTCGATGACGACGACCTGCACTTTCGATCCATCATCATTCCCGAAAAAGGCGTCCTGCGCCACAAGGATTTCGGACAGGACCACGACACCTGGTACTACAAGATGTGCTTTTGCATGTTGGAAGCCGTCATCGACCCCCGGCAGCGCTACAACGTCTACCTCGATATGTACTGGTTCAGCGTGAATTGGAGTTTCGGCCGCTGGGTGTTCGTTACCGGGAGACCGTCTCCCGGCGTTTGGATCGGCAAGGACTCGCGGCTGCGCCGCGAGGGATTTATCGCATGGGTGCCA
>JABFSN010000252.1 GCA_013140575.1 Phycisphaerales bacterium
CCAGCAGCGTCAGCGGCCACGCGACGATGCCCAGCAGCGGCCAATGGGCGATCCGGCCGCGAAACAGCGCCGTCGACCATTCGGCGAACAACCGGCGGTCGTCATTCATGGATCGCAGAACGCGGGAACAGTAATGGTCCGGCAGCGCGCGCTCGACGACCTCCGCGATGGCATCGGGCGACAACGCGTCGTTCAAGCGGTTCAGCGTGTCGGCCGTGCGATAATGAACCAGCAGACCCCGCGCCTGTGCCGCTGATTGGTGACGCAGGTTGGCACGTTTGTTGGCCGCCGCGGCTTCGCGCGTCGGCGGCGAGGTCAGCGTCCGCCGCAGCCGGTCAAACGACTCCATCACCCGCCGCGCGGCGACGACCAACGACGGGTCCGCCTTTTCCAATGCGTTGCGGTCGGACAACTCGCGCCGGCCGGCGATCGCGTCGAGCACGGCGTCAACGGATGAATACCGTACGGCAACCGCGAACGCCCGTCCGTCGGCGTCACGCGGATGGCACGAGGCCACCTGTCGATTCAATGCCTCGGTAATGCGCCGGAAATCCGTTTCGACGGTGCCGTCGGCGTTGGCCAGAACCCAGTCCATTTTGTTCACCACGTAAACGAAGTTGCCGCAATCCTTAAGCACGCGATGGATTTCATCGATGGACCGCCGATCGCCGACTTTTTTCGGCGTGGTCAACCAGATCACGCCGTCGAGCAACGCGGCCACGCGGCGCACCTGCTGAAAATGCCGGTCAAACGTCGAATCAAAATCGGGCAGATCGATCAATACGAGGCCACGCATCGCGGATGGTGCGTCGGCGTTCATTTCGATTTCGATTCCGTCCAACGGCGCCAGACGCGCCGTCAGTGCATCGGTGTCGCTCGCGTGCAAATACGCGACCGGTCGCGAGGTGCCCTCGTCGGCCCGCGGTTTCGTATCGCCCGTGTCACGCCCGGACAAGGCGCGGATCAGCGTGGTCTTGCCGACGTCTTTTCCGCCCACCACGCCCCACACCCACAACGAATCGCGAATCGCGCGACTGCCTCCGCACGCGAGCGAATACGCTTCACGATTCAACAGTCGCGACAGCCTGTCATTCAGTTGGGCCAGGCGGATTTCGACATCGACGTGGGTCTCGTACATCGGTCACGGTCCTTGTGGAGCGGCGAGCGACATCATCGCCTGCAACAACGGTTCCTGCACGGGCAGGTGCCGCCGGGGCATGGCCGCCAGGTTCCGCGTCCATTGTTCGTCGAGCGATTCACGGACGAACGCCCGGTAGGCATCGACCGTCGCGCGATAGTCCGCGAACGCGGTCGAGCGTTTCAACGACTGCACCAAACCCTTGCCGGCCACCAATCCCGCCGCCCACGCGGCCGCCGACATCAGGCTGACGCCGGCCCCGCCCAGAAACAGCAAATCGGCCAACAGCAACGGCAGCCCGACGGACAGCACGGCGGCATCGCTGCGGCGCGAATGGTGCGCGGCCTCGCGTTTCCACGCATCGATGTGATGCCGGATGCGACGTGCCCATTCCGTTTCGTCGAACGCGGGCAATTCCCAATTCGGCGCCCAATCCGTTCGATCATCCGACCAATACGAACTGCCCGCGACCGCATTTCGCACACGATCCGCCACGCCATAAAAACGCTGTTCGAGATTTCGCCGCAACACGCCGGCCAGTTCATCGGTCCGTTTGTCGAAATCGATGCCGGTCGCGGGGTCACGCCGGCCGCCGCGACGCACTCGCCGACCGATCGCCCGCACCGCCCCGTACAGCGGCATCCAGCGATTCCCGACGCCCAGCAACGCCCGTTCGTCGTCTGTCAGCAGATCGAACGTCAGGCGTGTTTCGGATGCCGACCACTTCATTTCCCGATCGACGCGGTCGAGCAATTCACCGTAGTCCCGCGCCCGCTCCACGTTGACACGGACGATTTCCGCGCACCGTCGGCGGATGTGCGCGCGTAGCGCGGCGGTTCGACGACTGGCGTCGGCCTGCCACATCCAATCGACAACCTGACGGCGCGTTGCGTCGTCGAGCGGACGATACCCGCTCCCGGGGCGGTAGGGACTGAAAGCGCAGCCGTCGATGTGATAGGCGACCGCGTGGTCCTGCAATCGTTGACCTTCATCGGCCGACAATTCCCGGCCGCCCTCCGTGGCGTTGAACAGCACGTGGATCGCCGGACCGAAATTACGGGCGAACGAAACGGTCGATGCGAACACGCCGGCGTCGAACCATCGCTCCTCGTCGATCAAGACGATCACAACGTCGAACCACGGCATCAACCGATGGGTCAACGCGCCTTCATCGATCGACCATTGGCTGGTCACGTCGGGCAGGTCCAACACCACGGTTCCGCGCAGGTCTTCCGACGCGTGGCGATGCAACGTGACGGTGTCCCATCGCCCGTGCGACGGGTTGTCGCCGGCCGGTTCATACTTGAAATCGACGAACATCGCCCCGCGACCGATCCATTCGGCCACGTGGGCGGCAAGATCGCCGTGACAGGCGGCGATGGGGCCGATGGTCTCGTGTGCCACGCTGCTGATCCGGCTGACTTCCGCGCCCACCAGCGAATTGAACAGCGTGCTTTTACCGGCCGACGCCCCGCCAATCAGTCCCGCGACGCGACACGTCCCGCCTTCCGCGCATTTGAAATGCAACGCGGCGCAGGCCTGCCGGTCGACGGCCGCCCAGTCGAAACCAAGCTCGATCAAGCGCGCCGCGACGCCGGCCGACGCCATCAGGCGTAAATGAAGTTGGTTGGTTCCGGCGTCAGGCATGGATTTCGGCACCGGTCCTTGCGGCGGCGGCCGGCGTGCGCGGCTTGTCCAGACCTTCCGCCTGCAGCGCGTAGATAACTGCGGCCAAAACGGCGACGACCAGGCACGACACCCACAACGTCGGACCGCCGTATCGTTCCAGCACTTCCCCGCCGACCGTCGCCCCGATCATCAACCCCAGCGAGAACGTCATGGTCATCACCCCCATGTATCGCGCGCGGAGCCGTTCCGGCGCCAAATCCGTCGCCACCGCGAATTTCAACGGCGCGTCCATCATTTCACCAACGGTCCAAACGGCAACGGTCAGCATGAATTGCCACGGCGCCGTCGCCCACGCCTTCATTCCGAACCCCACGGCGATGAACAACGCCCCGACAACCAATCCCGGCCCCCGACGAAATCGAGCGACGAACGCCGTCAGCGGCACCTGCACACAGACGATCATGATCCCGTTCACCGCGACGATCTGTCCGTACCCCTGTTCATCGATGCCCAACGAGTGCAGGTACAGCGGAAACGTCGTGATGCCCTGCTGATACACGATGGCGACGAACAACGACGCCAGCACAAACAACATGAATCGGCGGTCGGCGAGAATGTGCGCCACCGCCCGTCCCGCGGAAATGAATTCGTCACCCCCCGGCGAGTATTCAATCTTCGCGGCGGCCCCGCCTTCGGCCTGCGCCTTCTTTTCTCCGCGCCCCAGCGATTCGGCCAGAAATACAATAATAATGATCGCATAAACCGCCGTCGTGACCGAATCTCCCACGAACAACCACACATACGATCGTTTCGCCAAAGCCCCGCCGACCAGCGGCGCGACGCAAAATCCCAAATTGATCGAAATATAGACCAGGCTGAACGCGTGCTGCCGGCGATCGACATCAACCAGATCGGCGATCATCGCCGACGCCGCCGGGCGATACGTGTCCATCACCAGCGCGAACGTCAACACCATCAGCGTAATCGCCCACGGCGAACGCAGGTGCGCCAGTATCAGCAGAATGATCGAACCGCCGATCAGGCTGCCGGCCATCACCGTCTTGCGCCCGATCTTGTCCGCCAAATGACCGCCGACCAAGGCCGCAAGTATCGACCCGGCCCCGTACGCCGACATGGTCCGCGTGGCCTCGCTGGTTTCGAAATGGAGCTGTTCGCGCAGATAGGGGGTCAGAAAGAGCAGAATAAACGACCCCGCCCGGTTTAGAAACGTGCCGAGGCAGATGATGTAAATGGCCCGCGGGAGTTCGAGATAATGTCGCAACATGTTGACCGCGTGCCCCTCCGCACAACCGCGCATCCACCGGCATGACCGCGCGCCGTCGCCCCGCCCCATCGCGCCGTGTCCATCCGCTCCGTAGGACGGGTTTCCCCCCAAAAACGCCGTCCGAAAACTACCACAATCTCCGTCCCCTTTCGACGGCGGACAGGCAATCTCGAATCCGCGGCGTCCCGATTTATCCCCTCGCCCGCTTGCATGTGCTTCGCTTCGGTTTGTGTCCTGGCCGATTTTGCCGCCCTGACGAGCTTGGGAAAAAATCGACTGTGTGCCGATGTTTTGTGGGCAGGTCTTTGATTAGCGTCCCATGGGGACGGTACGTGATTAGCCCGCATTTCTCACCACATTTTTGGATTGACGTTTTTTGGCGGTGGTCTGGCGGTGGGATGGGGT
>JABFSN010000136.1 GCA_013140575.1 Phycisphaerales bacterium
ACCCCCGTTAGCCCGCCCAGCGTCCCAATAAGCGACCGCCCCCGTCCCATCACTCCGCGCCAACGTGCTTCCCTCGCCAGTCGTTATCGCCGTCGACCGACGACCGAACATCCGCCGGACAGCGACCGGAAGGATTCAATCAGGACCGGTTTCCGAATCCAACCATGCCCACCGAACTGCACATGCACGCGAACCCCCTCCCAAAAAATCTTGTCAATCATGTAAATACTGTCCATCCCCCGACCCCGTGACCAGGTTGTACGTGCCTGCGCCACGATTCTCCCGTTTCGACTTTTTGCTCCCCAATCTGCGCAAATCTGCGAAATCTGCGGACCATCTTCCAGTTTTCCAGTCGCGAAGTCGCCGCCCGTCTCGCCGCGCCGAGTTCCATCGTTAAGATACCCGGCGTGGAGACTTCCGCATCCATCGCCGAAACGCGGAACGCGATCGCCCGCCTGCGATCAACGGGGCGTTCCATCGGGTTTGTGCCCACCATGGGCGCCCTTCACGCCGGCCATCGTTCGCTCATCGACGCCGCCCGCGCCCGATGCGGCCCCGTCGTGGTCAGCATCTTCGTTAATCCCACGCAATTCAGCCCCGGCGAGGATTTTGAACGTTACCCCAAATCGCCGGATTCCGATCTCGCCTTGTGCCGCGACGCCGGTGTCGATCTCGTCTTCACTCCCGCCGTTGCCGACATCTACCCGCCCGGCGACGCCACCACCATCCATGTAACCCGATTGACCGACGGGCTTTGCGGCCCCTTCCGCCCCGGTCATTTCGACGGCGTCGCCGCCGTTGTGACCAAGCTCTTCAACATCGTGAACCCCGACTCCGCGTTCTTCGGTGAAAAAGACTTCCAGCAGCTTCGCGTGGTCCAGCGCATGACCCGCGACTTGAATCTCAACGTCGAAATCGTGCCCTGCCCGACCGTCCGCGAGCCCGACGGATTGGCCATGTCCAGCCGCAACGCCTATCTGTCCCCGGCCGATCGCCGTCAAGCCGCGGTCCTGTTTCGGGCCATGACTACCGCCGCCGAATCCGCCGCCGCCGGGCGAACCGAAACCGCACCGTTGATCGAATTCGTCACCCGCCAAATCCACGACGCCGGACCCACCGTCGTGGAATACGTCGCCATCGTCCATTCCACCACCCTCGAACCCATAACCACCATCGATCGCCCCGCGCGCATCTGCCTCGCCGTCCGCATCGGCGCCTGTCGCCTGATCGACAATCTGGGTATCTGTCGCGCCACCCAAATGTCGGAACTCGACAACACGATCACGAGGCCGAACGCGGACGTCGCTGCGTCAACCGTGGCGGTACGGCGCACGTCCCAGCCCCGAAGGGGCGGCAGTCAATAGCCGGGGGTGGAGGTCGCGACAGCGACCGACACCCCCGGAGTCGTTTTTCCATCAACCCAGCCCCAGCGGGGCGAAAGAAGCCACCGCCGATTTCCCGCGTTCCACGCCGTAGCGCGGGACAATACCGTGCGGTCGGGAATTGCGTCAGATGGGGTGGGAATGCAGCATCCTTCCGGTGGATGACGAATTCCGCTTGCGCACGTGTACGGCTCGGCACTGCGATTCGTTTCCGAACCGGACGCTACAGCGCGCAGTTCTTCGGCGCCGGAATCAGGCAGATGAACTCCAACGCCTCGCCCCCGGGGTTGACGAACTGATGCCGTTCGTTGGCCGGCACGTAGACTATGTCGCCCGCCTGCAACGGACGGTCGCCCTGCTCGCTCCGGGCCACCCCGGCCCCCTTCAGAATCACGATCTCATGTTCGTAGTCGTGCTGATGGTGGGGCGTGTGGCCGCCCGGCTCGACTTCAAAATGCCGCATGTGGAAATTCGGGGCGTGCTCGTCCGGACCGATCAGCATGCGCATTTTCGCCCCCTGCGCCCCTTCCATGGTGACCGGCGACTGCCGGTGCGTTCGAATCGGTTGCACTTTCATGGTTACGGCTCCTGGCGACGATGGGGCGCACGCGCCCTCGGGAATCCGATCGATTTCATCATACACCATGCGATCGAGCGAACCAGCCGTCGGCGCTCGCCGGTCCAACCCTGCCGCCGGGTCCATGACAAAATCGGCGGGGTCTTTCCGTCACGCCCTGTAAGGGCGCAATAGGACAGCCCAGGGCACCGCCCTGGGACTCGGTGCGCCCCTTGCGGATTCAGCCCTGAAAGGGCGAAATAGCCGGGAGCGCGCCCTTTCAGGGCTGGCGCTTCGCGGGGCGCTGCGCCCAGGGCGTTGCCCTGGGCTTTGGTTAGAGCGCCCCTGCGGGGCTTTCGGATACCAGACTGCTGTTGTCCGCCACGGGGTCGCGATGATCGCCGCCGCCTAATCTGTCATAGACCCCCTGCCGCACGTCGAATTCCCGCCCACTTGCCGACCAGGACATGCGGCATTAGCATGGGCGGTCGTTCCGCTTCGCCGGCCTCGCGCGGTCCGGGCGAAGCGAATCATGTCGGCGATCAAGGACGATCGTCGGCGAGCCGCGGCAGATATTTTCGAGAGCCTTTCAATATGACGCAGACGCTGGAACGCATTCAATCGTTGCTGGGATCGGGCCAGGTGGACGAAGCCCAGAAAGCGCTCGCATCCGCCGGGGGCGGCTTGAGCGACACCGATCGCTGTTTCTGCGAGGGACTGGTCCACGAAAAACGGCACCGGTGGCACGATGCCGCCGAAGCCTATCAAGACGCCCTGGAAAAGGACGAGACCCATCCCGCCGCCGCGTTCCGGCTCGCCTACATGGCCGATCGGCTCGGCGACGACGACCTGGCCATCGATCTGTACGAGGGCTGCGCCGACCACGTGCCCGTCCACGTGAACGCCCTGATGAACCTCGCCGTGCTCTACGAGGACGTCAACCGCTTCGAAGACGCGCTCACCTGCGTCGAGCGCATCGTGGCCGAGGATCCCAATCACAGTCGCGCCCTCCTTTTTCAAAAGGATCTGCTCGCCTCGCTGGACATGTACTACGACGAGGAGGGCGAACGCGTCCGCGAAAAACGCGACGCGCTCCTGGACACCCCGATTTCCGAATTCGAATTGAGCGTGCGCAGCCGCAACTGCCTCAAGCAGATGGACATTCACACGCTGGGCGACTTGCTGAGCACGACCGCGGCCGAGCTGCTGGCTTACAAGAATTTCGGCGAAACCTCGCTGCACGAGATCGAGGCCATGTTGACCCAGAAAAGCCTGCGGCTGGGACAACTCCTCGACGACTACGGGCCCGAAACCGTCGGACAACTGGCCGTCACTTCCCAGCCCGTCGCGCCCACCGGCATCCTGGCCCGCTCCGTTTCCGAATTGGAATTGTCCGTGCGGTCGCGGAAGTGCCTGATGCGCCTGGGAATCAACAGCGTCCACGAGCTGGTGCAGCGCTCCGAAGCCGAACTGCTCGCCATCAAGAATTTCGGCATGACCTCGCTCGCCGAAATCCGGCGCCGGCTCAGCGAGTTCAATTTGAAACTGCGCGACGACTAAATGGAACCGCCCAAGACGGAACCCCGTTCAATCGCCACGGTCGATATCCCGCCCGGAACGGAAACCGGTTCGATTCCGACGGTCGCGCATCCGCCCAGAACGAAAACCGGTTCAAACCCGACGGTCGCACGTCCGCCCGGAACGAAAACCGGTTCAATCCCGACGGTCGCGCATCCGCCCGGAACGAAATCCGATTTCGTTCCGACCGTCGCGCATCCGCCCGTAGGGCGCACGGTCTTAGCCAGGGACTTCAGTCCCTGGATGTTCATTCACCCAACCTCCCCGCCCGGAGGGCGGACGAATCCAGTTTCCCGATCGCGCGGCCCGGGTGACAGTCCGCTGCGCGCTCTTCGAAGTCCGATCCGCACCACGCGTCGTCATTGGTTCGTGGGTCCATCGGCTGCGGTGGCGCTGGCCTTGACCCTCGGCGGGTGCCGCAAGCCCGATCTCGGCGGCGCCGGCGACGGCCGGTTCGGAGTCGTGGGCGCCCGCGATGTCCGCGTGTTGCTCGTCGACGGCGAACGCGACTGTCGCATCCGGATTGACTCGCGTTTCACCGTCCGCACTCGTTCCGGCGAGACGCGCCTGTCCGGCGGTCCCGTCGGCTGGACCACGCTGGCCGCCGGCGGACGCGGCGTCATGCTCGGCGACAAGTCCCTGGGATCGGGCCCCGTGGAGATCGTTCCCGAACGATCGGGATCCATCCGGTTGGCGGGGCGCGACAGCGGCGGCTGGAGCGCGGACGGTCGCTATCCCGGCATTCTGCGTGTCGGCGTCCCCGATTCCCGCGGCCTGCAGGTCATCAACGTCGTCGATATAGAAACCTACGTCGCCTGCGTCCTGCCCGGCGAGTTGTTCCCCGATTTCCAGCGCGAGGCCTATCGTGCCCAGGCGGTCGCCGCCCGGACCTACGTGCTGTTCCAGATGGCCCGCAAGGCGTCATCGGAATACGACGTCGATTCCAGCCAGCGCTCGCAGGTCTATCCCGGACTGCCGTCGGGCGCCTCCGCGGATCGTGCCCGCGAAGCGGTTCAGCATACTCGCGGGATCGTCGCCACTTGGGCGGCGCCCGGCGGCGAACGCATCTTCTGCACCTACTACAGCTCGTGCTGCGGCGGCACCACGCAGGCCGTCACCAACTGGCGCGACGATTCCGAATTGATCCCCCCGCTCAACGGCGGGGTGCGCTGCGACTGCCAGTCCGCGGCCGGCGGCAAGCGGTTTTTCTGGGGTCCGGTGCGTTTGTCGGCCGCCGATATCGCCGCCAAACTGCCGTCCCAGGCCGCAAAAGTGGGGCGCGTCGATGCCATCGAAATCATCGATCGAACGCCGGTCGGCCGGGCGAAAACACTGCGCTTGACCGGTTCCGACGGCCGTTCCGTCACCATGATGTCCGAGACATTCCGGCTGGCCGTCGGCAGCATGAAAATCCGCAGCACGCATTTCACTGTCCGACGGGATCGCGACGGGTTCGTATTCACCGACGGGCGCGGGTTCGGCCATGCCAGCGGATTATGCCAGTGGGGCATGGAAGCCATGGCCCGTCGCGGATTCGACGCCGGCTCCATTCTGAAACACTACTACCCCGGCATGCACCTGACCCGGGTGTATTAACAGGACAGCGTTTCTGGAGTGGCGGATTAGCCTGTGATATCCAACCGCGGCGCGTCGACCGCGGCGCCGCCGCCGGTTTCATCACCGACCGATTGAACGGCCTGATCCGTGTACACCAGCGTCGACTGGTGCTGAATCTGAATGATGTTCGTCGCGGAGAACAACGCGTAATCCGACCGCCGCGATCCCATGGCGTCCAGCCCGGACGCCAGACTGCTAAGCTCGGCTGCACGGCTCGATTGTTCGTCATTTCGGCCCATCAGGGCGTTCAAGATCAACAGGGCGATGATCATGCGAAGTTGTTGATCGGATCCCAGCGCCGGCTCGATGGATTGCAACAGGGCGTCAACCTTGGATTGCACCGACATCGCCGTCACCGCCAATGACGACGAACCACCGCCGGCCGTGGCGGCCGGCTGCGCGCCCGCCGACGACGCCGACCCGAGTTGCTGGACGCCCTGATACGAGACGGCGCAGGATGATTGCTGCGCGGACAAGACAATCGGTTCCACGTTTCTTCCCCCGGTCCCCCGCACCCGAATGCCGCGTCGGGCGGACGGGATACGCCGGGCACACCTATGGCCATTCCGTTCAATCCGATTTGGTGGATTCATAACTGCATTGCAGACAGGGGGTTGCGGCGGAATGGGCGACGTTCGGCGACGGATCGACTGTGCGGTCATGGCGTATCCAGGCATCATTTCTGCGTCAGCGCGATGTCCGGCCTCGACACCATTCGACGCTTGACAAAACCGGTCCCGTTCAGGCATACTGCCTACGCGGCTATTATTGGGCCGACCGCCATTGCCGTCCTGACGACGCAGACATGTGGATATGCGGATGGGGATGGATGGGGCCGGCGAAACTACTGGGTTGACGCTGCAATTGACGTTGACGAATTCGACCGGCGCGCGTGGGACCGGCAACCGCGCAACGCCGGGCTGTTTGGCCGACTGATGATCGACACCTCGCTCGCCAACGCGCCATCGGTCGCTGCGCTTCGCGGCAAATCCCCATCGAAAGTTAACCTGTCGCTTGAAATTTTGGGACGCCGCGTCGATGGGTTTCACGAGATCCGTTCCGTGGTCCTTGGCGTGGGCTTGTTTGACGAGCTCGATATTGCGTCGACCGACGACGGATCGATCGAGCTGACCTGCGACGATCCAGCCCTCCCCACTGATGATACGAATCTCGTGGTTCAGGCGGCACTGGCGCTGAAACGGCACTGCGGAACACCGGACCATGGCGCACGAATTCGCCTTACCAAGCGAATTCCTGTTGCCGCGGGTCTGGGCGGCGGAAGCGGAAATGCGGCTGTCGCGCTGCAGGCGTTGAATCGGTTGTGGGGGACGGGGTTGGATGACGACGCGCTGCGGTCGATTGGCGCGAGCATCGGGTCCGACGTTCCGCTGTTTTTCGCCATGCCGTCATCGATGGTCGGCGGGCGCGGGGAAGAAGTGACGCCCGTGGAATTGGCGTGGTCGGGGTGGGTGTTGCTGGTGTTCGCCGGGGTCGCGGTTTCGACGGCCGACGTCTATCGCGCCTGGCGGGCCGGGGACCGTTCGGTCGCGGTCGCCGACCGCGCGGAGCGGCTGTTGCTTGCCCGGTCGGCGGCCGAGGTCGGCGCGCTGTGCGTGAACGAACTGGAGCCGGCGATTTTCCGCGTGGCGCCGATCGTCGGGGAATTGCACAAGGCGGTCCAACGGGCCGGCGCGGGGCACGCGCGGATCAGCGGGGCGGGTCAAACCGCCTATGTGTTGTTCGACGACCCCGAGGAGGCGGGGGCGTTGCGTCGGAAACTGGATGAATGCGGTGTGGGTGTCGGGGCGTGCGTCGTGCGTACGTTGAACGTCCCCGGGGTGTAGTTGCTGTTTCCACGCCCGCGGTCGGGCGGCGGGGTTGGGCGTGCGTTCCGGTGGGAATCCACCGACCGCCGCGCGCGATCGGGCCGACGGTCGTCACGGGTGTTGAATCAGATTCAGAAACATGAGGAAGCAACATGGAGATTTCGGAAGTTCGCATCAAGTTAATCCCCAATCCGTCGGACCGTTTGAAGGCGTTCGCGTCGGTGACGCTGGACGGGGATTTCGTGGTTCGCGACATCAAGATCATCGACGGCACGACGGGCGTTTTCGTGGCCATGCCGTCGCGGAAGCTGTCCGATCGCTGCGAGAATTGCGGGTGCAAGAACCACGTGCGGGCCAAGTATTGCAACGAGTGCGGCAAGGCGCTGCCGCGGGACCGCGCTCCACGTGACAAACGCGGCCGTTCGAAACTGCACGCGGACATCGCCCACCCGATCAATTCGGAGTGCCGGCAGCGCTTGCAGCAGTGCATCATTGAGGCCTACGAGGCGGAACTGAAGAACGCGGCGCAGCCCGGCTATCGGCCCATGTCGGACGAGGAATACGACGAAGCCGGCGACCACGAACCGGTATTCACCGACGATCACCGGCACGACGTCGCGCCGGAAATCGTCGAGGAACCCGTGGAGGCCATTCCGGTTCCGCTCGACGACGTGGAAGACGACGAGGAGGGCATGGACGAACCGGCTGACGAGCTTGACGATCTCGACGCGGAGTCGCCGGCCGCCGGGCGCCGCGGCGACCAGCGGATGACCGACTATCAATCGTTGATCGCGGATTTGAAACGCGACGGGGCCAAGGGCCGCGAGGCGCGCAACGCGCGCGGGCCGGCGCAGGATCGCCGGTTCCAACAGCCCGACCGGCCGCCGCCCGCGGATCGGCCACCCGTCGACCGGCCACCGGTCGACCGACGTCCGCCTGTCGACCGGCCACCGCCCCGGGAGAGACCGTCCGAACGGGACGTGCGCGGACCCGCTACGGGGCCGTCGCGGGGCACGTCGTCCGGACCGCCGCCGGCCCGCGGACCATCGGGTCCGCCGCGGGAATCAATACCGCCGCGTGAATCGGTTCCGCCGCGCGAGTCGCGTCCGGCGCCGGTGACGACGGCCGCACCGGCCGCCGCCGGCCCAAGACCGTCGCGTCCCGTGGCGCCCCCGCCCCCGCGTCCGGCGCCGCCGCCCGTGGAGCGACCGCGATCGGCGCCGCCTCCGGCGCCGGTCCAGAAGCCGGGCGCCGATGACGACGATTTCGGCGCGGGGCTGGATTAGTCGGCGCGCAACAAGCGGCGGAACGGAAGAGAGTAGACAGGATTTACAAGATTTACAGGATTTTCAGAAAGGGATGGTTGTTCGGTCCGCGGCGCGTGGTCCAGAACTGTCCCGTGGTTGATGTGAATCCTGTCTAAACCGAGAGAGTGTGTTCAAGTTGTTTCGGAGCGTTTCTTCGGCGGCGGTCGGCATTTCGGCGGTATGGACGTCCCGGCCATGACGTGACGGGCACGACGCCCGTGCCACGTGATCCGTCCGTGCGTTTACGCCGGACGAATGGCCCCGGCGACGATGATGGAATCGCCGTCGGCTCGCGTCGCGGGGTGCATCGACAAACGCGGATGATGGCGTATCCTTAATCACGATTCGGAATCGACCCGTTGGCGCGGATGCGGCGTCGCAATCAACGCGACCGATTGGATTCCAGGTAAAAGCGAAGGAAGGAGCATGGAGATGACACGTCGATTGATGTTTGTGGCGATGATGACGGTCGGCTTCGGGCTGATGGCCACCGGCTGCGCGCCGAAGATGACCATCGAGGAGATGAAGGCGCACATGCCCCAGCGCCCGGCGGAGCTGGACAAACTGAACGCGTTCGTGGGCCAGTGGACGTTCGAGGGCGAGGGCAAGATGGCCGGCGTGGAGGAGTCACTGAAGACCAGCGGCGAGAATGAGGCCGTGTGGGGCCCGGACAGGTGGTTCATCGTGTCCAACGAGAGTTTCACCATGGGCGAGTTGGGCAGCATGAAGGGCCTGGGCACGTGGACGTACGATGCCAAGGCCGGCAAATACCGAAGCCTGTGGGTGGACACGATGGGCGGCACGGGAACGGGCACGATGTCGCATGACGAAAAAACCAACACGTGGCGCATGAAGGCGTGCAGTCACGGGGCGATGGGCGACACCACGATGAAGGGCACCGTGCGGTTCACCGATCCCAACACGATGGAATGGGAGATGACGGAATACGCGATGCTGGGGTTGATGAAGACCATGGAAATGAAGGGCACCAGCCGGCGGAAGTAATGAGGTGCGGCACCGGCTGAATCGTCTCGACGATTGCCGACCGCCGCACGAATCGACGAATGCGCATTGGAACGACGGCACGTGGAATCCGCGTGCCGTCGTTTTTTCTTGAACACGAGCCCATTCCGCCGGATGTCGACACGGGAACTTGCCGCAAACCCCGACGATCCCACAGCGCAGGCCTACGACGGCGGCATGAAGGGTGATGCGAGATTCGAGCGATCACCGGATTCCGTGAAGGAAAGCGATCGCGGTTGCCTTTTCCTGGAATTGCCCTCGAATCTCGTCCCCGTTGTTGTACCGGACGCCGACGTCATAACGCGTGAAGGCTCCATCAGCCTTGGACTCATCGAAGGACTTTATGAAATTAATGGCCTTGGCAAGGTCGGTCAGCGTCCGGCGCAAACCGTGGAGCGGGAGCACCCAAACCGAGTCGATCACGCGCGTCAAAGCCACTCGCAACAGGGTGGTGAATCGCTCCACGTCGGCGGGGTGCCGCTTCCGCAGGAAATCGGCGATGGCCCCTCGTTTTTTTGCCGGCAGTTTTTCGTATTGCCTCACTTTTCGGCGCAGCACCGAGTCGGCAGTGTCCTCCTCGAAGGCGGCGTCAATTCCCGCGGAGCCGAAGGCCGCGACGACACTTTCGTAGGGAAAGTAGAGCACGCTGAAACCATGCGAGCGCAGTTGGTTGAGCGACCCTTCGGTGAAGACGCCACCGAGCACGACGCCGAGGAACGGCCGGCAATCGCTGTAATGCTCGGCGAGCGGCAAAATTGCGCCCTGGATTTCCTGCGCCTTGTTGCGGGAATGCTTGGTGTACCGCCGCCATGCGATCTCGATGAACGCGCGCGGTGAACCGACCTGTTCCTCGCTCCCGCCGCGCTCGAAGACATAATCGAGCTCATGGGCGTTTCCTTTTCCGTCCACCCACGTCACCTTGCGCCGGGCTCCACGGGCTCTGCGCTCACCCTTCGCGTCGATGTACAGACCCAGGTCCGAGGCGACGGACGTCAGGACCGGGCGGATCGCGCGCTCCAGCACTTCGCCGATGATCTGCCCGAAGCGATGCGAGGGTGATTCCGCCATGCGATCGTCAACCCTCGACCCACAAGCGACCCTCGCAAAGAGGAACCCTGTGCTTGCGGTTCTTCCACTTGACGTTTCGGTCGCGTGTTCGATCGAATCGGAACGACTTGAATCCGGCGGCGATGGCCAACCGCCCAAGCCAATCGATGACCGGAACATAGACCCCGTAGGGCGCGGAGTCGCCAATCACAAAGCACACGTCGCTCGGGCTGTCGCAAACGCGGCGCAGCGCCGTCCAGACGCGGGCGAGGTCGTGGAAATAACACGCGATCATCAGATGGTAGGTTTTTCTCCCGCCCTTCGTGAGACGCACTTCGGCGAGTTTTTCGCAAATGGGCTCGATCTCCGCGCGAATCGGCTCCAGAATCGGATCCGAAAGGACTGCGGTCAAGGAAACAGCCCGCTCGGGGACGTGTTGCGTACACGATCGGATCAGGTGCCGTCGGACCGCGGACTGCAAGTCGCCCCAGCCGTCGATTTCCTGAAGAAAGCATAACTCGAGCCGTGTGGCGTCGGCATAGTCGTAGTTGTTGGGGTACGGAGGAGACGTCACGACCAACGTCGCAAAGCCATCGGGAATGACGTCGCAATCGCGGGCGTCGGCCTGGGCCAAACTCGCGAACGGGCTGCCCTTGTCGGAAAACAGAGACATGTCGCCAAACATGATTTGTGCTTGTGCATCGAATGCAACCACGGGTCTGGCCGGTGACTTTTTGGATTTCGCTGGCAGAACGTATTGCCATTGCGCGGTGCCCGCGTGGGAACAACGCCGGAGGATCGAAACCAGTGTCAGCCAGACCAATTGGGCGGCGTCGGAACCGTCGTCTTCGTCCTGGACCGCGCGGCGAAGCCGGTCGAGTTCGGCGAGCGCCTCCTGGGTATAGCACGCATGGATGAGCTTGGGGTAGTTACCGATGTCGCTCGCGATGCAACCCGCCCTGGCCCGGACGGACCTGATCTTTTTCCGGAAGAGCTCGGGGTCGGATCGCCGGGCCAGTTTGGCGCGGGCGACTCGGTGGACGAAGGGGTGGGCTTCAAGGCCGAACGACGATACGCCGGCCTCTTCGGCGGCAATCAATGCGGTTCCCGAACCCGCGAAGGGGTCCACGACGCGCGTCTCGCGTTTTATCGCGGCCTCCTCGATCACGCGCCGCGCCCACAAGCCGGAGAATCCAGCGCTGAACCGAAACCAGCGATGAACGGGAAGTCGCGTGTTTTCCGAGAAGGTCGTGGATACAGCTTGGTCCACCTCGATCTCGGGTGCCAGCTCCGGAAAAAGCATCGGTTGACGCTGCATGGATGCGGCCTCACTTGAGTCGGGTGATCAGTGTACGTTGGAAAACCCGAAGTAGCCACCGGGAGCCCGACGCAACGTGGTTGGACGACCCTGCCGCCGTTTCGGGGCGTTTCGCCGCGCGGTTTCGACCGATCGCCATGGACAGTCGTGTCTCGTTCAGTCGGCCTGTCGTTTATTGTACGATGATCCGGACAGGCGTCGAGCAGCGCGTTCTTGTCGTTCGTTTGCATTCGACGAAACCGTTCGTTAGATTCATATGGGTGGTGTGGTCCGCTGTGGGTCCGCGGATCGCGGCGCCGTTCATCACGTTGCGTTCACCACGAGGCGCGTGTCGCGCTTCGCATCCGTGATCGCCGCGGCGCGGGTTTCGAGTCGCGTACAGTTCCCTTGCGGAGTAATATCCATGCCCGGTTTGCCGATGAATCGTCACGCAGTATCGATGCTGTGCCTGTGTTCGGCATGGTTGGCCTGTTGCGGCGCAGCCGCGGCGACGGAACCCGCGTCGCCGCACAAGCCGCCGGAGAGCAAGACGGTGGATGTCGTCGATGAATACCACGGCCAGAAAGTGGCCGACCCCTATCGCTGGCTGGAAAAGACCGACGACTCCGATGTAGAAACGTGGCTGGACGCGCAGACGGCGTACACCCGTGCCTACCTCGACCGATTCGCCGATCGTCAGACGATCAAGGAGCGGCTGGAGAAACTGTACGCGGCCGAAACGTCCAGCCCGCCGTCGGTCTACCGGGATCGCTATTTCTTCAACCGCCGAAAGGGCTCGCAGAACCACGCCGTCCTGTTCGTGCGCGATGGAGATTACAAGGCCGAGCCGCGCGTGGTCATCGATCCGAACACGTTCAGCGCCGACGGGACCATCGCGCTGGACTGGACCAGCATTTCGCCCGACGGAAGCCTAATCGCCTACGGCAAGAGCGCCGGCGGCGACGAACGCAGCACGCTGTATATTCGCAACGTGGCCACCGGCGAGCAGCTTTCCGAAGAGATTCCGCAGACGCGGTACAGTTCCATCGCCTGGTTGCCGGATAACAAGTCGTTCTATTACACGCGCTATCCGATCGTGGGCAGCGTGCCTACGGGCGACGAGAATTACTTCCGCAAGGTGTATTACCACAGGATCGGCGAAGACTGGAAAAACGACCGACTGGTGGTCGGCGAATTGGCGCAGAAGGAGGAATTCGTTTCGCCGGGAGCCAATTCCACCAACGAATGGATGTTCCTGACCCGCTCCGTCGACTGGAGCAAGAACGATTTGTATTTCCGCCCGCTGGCGAGCGACGAGCCGTTCCGGCCCATCGCCGTGGGGCTGGACGCGCTCACGTCGGCCGATCTGGTGTATGGGAAACTGTTTATCCTGACCAATCACGGGGCATCGCGCTATCGGTTGATGATCGCCGACCCGGAGAAACCGACCACTGCCGACTGGCGCGAGCTGATTCCGCAGCAGAAGGGGGTCATCGAATCGTTCCGGGTGATCGACCGGCGGATCATCATCAACGTGCTGGAGGACGCCCATACGCGAATCTTTATCCACGATCTGGAGGGCAAGCGGATCGGCGAAATCGAATTGCCCACGCTCGGTTCGGCCGGTGGAATCAGCGGCGAGTGGGATGACACGGAGATCTTTTTCGGGTTCGAGTCGTTCGCCTATCCGCCGGCGAACTTCCGTTACGATCTGAAGACCGGCCAGTTGGAGAAAATCGAGCAGGTGGACATCGGCGTCAACGTGGCCGACTACGAGGCGTCCCAACAGTGGGTCACGTCGAAGGATGGCACGCGGGTGCCGATGTTTGTCGTCCATCGCAAGGGGGTGGAACGCAGCGGCAGGAACCCGACGTTGCTGTACGGCTACGGCGGGTTTGACATCAGCATCACGCCGCAGTTTCGCAAGGGGCTGTTCGTCTGGCTGGACCGCGGCGGCGTCTACGCGTCGGCGTGCCTGCGCGGCGGCGGCGAATTCGGGGCCGACTGGCATCTCGCGGGCCGGCTGGAGAAAAAACAAAACGTGTTCGACGATTTCATCGCCGCGGCCGAAACGCTGATCAGCCTGAAATACACCGACCGTGACCACCTGGCCATTTACGGCGGAAGCAACGGCGGGCTGCTGGTGGGGGCGTGCATGGTGCAGCGGCCCGATTTGTACCGCGCGGTGATCTGCGCCGTGCCATTGTTGGACATGTTGCGCTACCATCAGTTCGAGATCGCCCGGCTGTGGATTCCCGAATACGGCTCGGCCGATGATCCCAAGCAGTTTGAATGGCTGCGGGCCTATTCGCCCTATCACAACGTCAAACCCGGGACGTCCTATCCGGCCACGCTGATCATGACCGGCGATTCCGATTCGCGTGTGCATCCGCTGCACGCGTGGAAAATGGCGGCGCGCTTGCAGGCGGCGACGTCGA
This sequence comes from Phycisphaerales bacterium, assembly GCA_013140575.1. Taxonomy (GTDB): domain Bacteria; phylum Planctomycetota; class Phycisphaerae; order UBA1845; family UBA1845; genus JABFSN01. Next base: position 14,072 of record JABFSN010000136.1, read on the forward strand.
GCGATCGCCCCATCCTGATGCGCATGGACCGCAAGGCCGGTCACGGCGCGGGCAAGCCGCTGTCCAAAATCGTGGACGCCGAGTCGGATCAGTGGGTGTTCCTGATGAACGAACTGGGCGTGTTCGACCAGACGACGGAAACCGGCAAGCCGGCGACCACCACGGATTGATCGGCCATCGCCGCCCCATGCATTGCGCAGAACGGGGTGCAGACTATCCGGCGGAGTAGGGTCACGCCGTTTCGAAAATGAGATTGCGGAGCGAAGCGCCGCCGGCCCTGTCGCGCACGCGCAGGAGTTCCACGCCGACGACCCGCCCCTGTGCGTCGTAGTCGAGGATCACTCCCGGCTGAACCTCTTCGGATTCGACGATGGCCGCTTCGTTGAGGCGCAGGAACAGGGCGTCGTTCTGTTCATCGACTTTCAGTTTCATGGGAGTCGGTCCTTCATTCTTCGATCCAGAAACGCCGTCACCACCCACCACGCGTCCCGCGCCGGATCGACCACCACGCGCAGCACCCTACCCTCGCGTTCCAAAATTCGGGCGAAGAAATGCCGCAACCCGTCATCGGCGTCTTCCACCAACTGCGGCGCGAGCAGCACGCGTTCGACCCACTTCACTTCGATCTTCCGCTCCGCGATGACGTCTTTCGCGTGCTGCGTGAATCGCAGGTCCATCCATCGGAGCATAGCCGCACTCGCGACGCGGGCCAACCCGCCCGATCTCGGAGTCGGGCAGGCGTGGAGCCCACGAACGCAATTGGCCGACTACGCAGACGGCGAATTGGCCACCGGGCGCACCGCGGGCGTCTCGCGCGTCGCGCGCCCGACGGTTTGATCGTCATCCGCCAGCGATTCCGCCAGGCTGATGAAGTCGTGTTCGCGGCGGACGAAGGCGGCCACGACGTCGGGATCGAAATGCGTACCCGCGCCGTCGCCGATGATGCGCCGGGCGCGTTCGTGCGAATACGCGGCCTTGTAACACCGCTTGGTGGTGAGCGCGTCGTACACGTCGGCGACGGCCGCGATCCGCGCTTCGAGCGGAATGTCCGTTCCCTTCAGACCCCGCGGATAGCCGGTGCCGTCAAACCATTCGTGATGAGCGTGGGTGATGTCGGCGGCCATGTTCAGGAACGTGACCCCCGGGACACGCTCGGCGATCGCGCGGATGGTGTCGGCCCCGACTTGCGTGTGCGTCTGCATGACGGACCGTTCCGCGGGGGTCAATTTGCCCGGTTTCAACAGAATCTGATCGGGCACGCCCACCTTGCCTATGTCGTGCAGCGGCACGGCCCGCACCAGGTCGCCCATGAAGCGATCGTCGATCACGCTGCGATGCGGTTCCGCGGCGCGTAGTTCCCTGGCCAGCAGCAGGGCGAATTGCGTCACGCGATCGAGGTGTTGTCCGGTGGACGAATCGCGCTGTTCGGCCAGCGTGGCCAGCGCCACCACGATCGAATCGCGGGCTTCGTCCCGCGCCTGCCGCGCCGCGATTTCCACGATCGCCGGCGCGATGATGTTGCTCAGCAAATCGACGTATTCCAATTCTCGCGGACCGAACGCCGATTGACCCTGCCGATCGGCCACGGTCAACACACCGACCGCGTCGTTGGCCGACATCAACGGCTTGCACAGAAACGGACCCCGACCGAGCAGGAGCGCATCCGGGCCATCCGCGTATTCGGCGGCTTCGCCCGCGTCCCCGGCCAGGGTCGATTGGGCCCGCTCGAACGCGCGTCCGACCGCCCCCTGTCCGCGGCGAATCAACACGTCCGCGGCCGATAGCTCGTCGATTCCGACGGTTTTCACCACGTGCAGCGTTTCCCGCGACGCATCGGGCAGCAGCACCGTCACCGTGCGGCAGCAGGTCATTTCCGCGGCCGCCGCGACCACCCGTTCGAGCACAACGTCCAGTCCAACGGCCGTCGAAAGGTCCTGGGCCAATTCCAGCATCAACGTCATAGCCCGCGCCTGTTCGCCGAGAAGGTCGTGTGCCCGGACCACTTCCATTCGGGCCGTTCGCAGCCGCAGAAGATCGCCCACCCGACGGCCCAGCTCCATCTCGACCGCCGCGTGCGCGAGGCAGCCATCGATCAAACCGTCGGTGACCACACCGTACGGATCGCCATCCTCCCCGTCGTGAAGCATCAGCACCGGCAATTCCCACGACGCGGGATTGCGTTTGATTTCCCGGAGCGCGTCCGCCAGTCGATCGCGTGGAAAGGCCGACGACAACACAATGACGTCGGGCAGGTGCGATTGAAACGCCGCCATGGCGCCCTCAATTTCGCAGAACGACGCGACGTTCAGTCCCCGGCCGGCAAGCACCGTCGCCGCGATGCCCCGCGACCGCGCGTCGGGATCGGCCAGCAGAATGGTCCCCGCGGATTCACCCTCGTCGCGCGTCGACAATTCACGACCCGGCCCACCGCCGAGCGCCGCAACCGACGCCACCGGTTGGATGCCGTCGCCAATCCCGGAAACAACCACCCGATTGCGGCCACCCCGTTTGGCCGCGTACATGGCCGCGTCCGCGGCGGCCAGCAAATCGTCCACGCCATCCATTAACGGAGCGCGTTCCGCCACGCCGCAACTGACCGTCACCGACAGCGCCTTTCCGCCCACCATCGTCGTCCGCTGGGCGATCGCCTGCCGGATGCGTTCGGCCCCGTGGGCGGCCATCCGCGCCGTCGAACGTGGACAGACGATCAGGAACTCCTCGCCGCCGTACCGGCACACCGTCTCGCCAAAGCGCGCCGCACGCTGCAACGCCCGGCCCGTTTCGCGGAGCACGGCGTCGCCGGCCGCGTGTCCGTGCTCGTCGTTGATCCGTTTGAAGTGGTCGATATCCAGGACGATCAACGCGAAGGGGTCGCCGTAGCGGGCCGCGATCGCCCAGCATTCCCGGGCCCGCGCCGTGCCCGCCGCCCGGTTGTTCAGCCCGGTCAACGGGTCCACGGTCACCGCACGTTCCAGCTTCTCGTTGGTCAACGTCAACCGCGCGTGATAGGCGAACAGTTCACGATGTCGTTTGGCAAGGTCGGCCTCCAGTCCGACGACGCGCTCGCCGGCACGGATGCGGGCCAGAAGTTCGACGGGTTCGTAGGGTCGAACCAGGTAATCGTCGGCTCCGGCGTCGAACGCCTCCACCATCGATTCCCGACGCCGCCCGTCGTCCAGCACGATGATGTAGACGATGCCCACACCCTCGTGCGTCCGCAGCGCCGCACAGAACTCCCGTCCCCCGACCACCGGCGACGTCCAGCCCATGATCACCACGGGCGGCGCGTCCGCGAGCACCACGTGCAGACCGTGTTCACCGTCGTCGGCGGTCAACACCGCATATCCGGCCGACTGCAATTGCCCGGCCAATCCATCGCGATCGGCGCCCGGTGCATCCACGATCAACGCGCGTTTGTCCGTCAATTCCCCACCTCCGCCGGCCGGGACCGTTCCCGGTCGCCTCATCTCCGCAACATGAAACCCGTGGTTCCCGAACCGACGGCCCGGACGCGGCGGCGCCGACAACTTCCGACGAATACTGATATCAAACTATCAGAAGATCGGCATTCGCCGGACGGGCCGTGCGGCATCCCTGCGACGCTGCGCACCGCAAACGCCTTCGACCGATAAGTTCGGGAATGAACCGGCCGCCCAACCGAGGCGTACCAACACGGTCCATCCCCGCGTTGGTCGGAGCGTAGGCTGACGTGGCCCGTCCGAAACGGTATGATGGGCTCGACTGGGAGGATCGGGGGTAATCGGCCCTGCAGGCGTCCGCGAGCATGACGCACGGGTGCGCCGACCGCCGAGGAATTGAAAGTCGTCCTATTC
>JABFSN010000124.1 GCA_013140575.1 Phycisphaerales bacterium
GGTGGTGCCGCGTGCCGTCCGGCCGCGGATCAAGCCGGCGACGCCGGGCCAGACGGCGGGCGAGGGTGGGTCGCCGACGGTGGTGAGTTCGGACGACGTGACGGTGACCTCGTCGCCGGGGGGCGGGGCGGTGATTGTGGCCGGGTACGAGGATGCGGTCGCGGAGGTGGTGAACTGGATCAACGAATTGGATCGGGAAGCGACGCCGGAGAAGGTGTTCAAGACGTACGCGATCAAGCGGGCGGACATGGACAAGCTGGCGGACGTGATCATGGCGTTTTGCGACACGCCGACGCCGAAAATGATGCCCAAGATGATGCCGAAGGGGGAAGACGATGAGCCCGACTTTTTTGACGAGGAGCCGGAGCCGACGCGGGTGGGGACGGACATCATTCTGACCGTGGATTATGCCAATGGGGTGCTGGTGGCGCGGGCGACGCCGTCGAAGATGGTTGAGATTGACTACGTGGTGAAGCTGTACGAGGGGGATGAAGAGGCGGAGCCGGTTCTGGATACGAGCGTGAAGACGGCGGAGGTTCCGCTGTTTATCTATGAATTGCAGAATGCGGATTCGTTTGACGCGTCGGTGGAGCTGGACAACCTGCTGGACGTGCTGTGGCCGTTCGGGGGGGATCAGCCGGACGTGGATTACATCAGCGGAACGGACAAGCTGGTGGTGAAGTGCAAGACGGAGCATCAGCCGTGGGTGAAGCAGCAGATCACGGACTACGTGGATAAGGAGTCGACGAAGCCGCACAAGATGAAACGTCAGTTCGTGTCGGTGAAAGACGCGCTGCCGAGCGACGTGGCGCAGCTGTTGGCGGATCGGTTACCGGAGTTGAGTATTGAGATACGGCGGGTGGGGGGCGAGATTCCGGATCGAGTTCCGCTGGGGCCGTATCGGCCGGAAGTGCAGAAGTGGGTGATGCCGCGGTCGTTGATGCGGGCGATGGAAGGGGCGGCGTCGGCGGCGATGGGGCAGCAGGAGACGAGTGGTGAGAAGGGTGAGAAGGGTGGAACCGAGGTAGCGGGCGAACAAGAGCAAGCGAAAGCGTCACAAGCCCAGGAGAAGAAGGCTGACGAGAATGATCCGGAGGCGGCGAAGAAGGCGCTGATTTCGGATTTCAAGAATGCGCTGGGCGGGGAACCGGGCGCGACGACGGGTGCGGAAACCGTCGGAAGTGCGCCCGTGCCGGGCGGAGAGGCGTCGGAGCCGCCGATACGGGTTTATTTCGACGATCGGGCGGGCGGGGTGGTGCTGGAGGGGGATCCCGAATCGGTGGAGGAGGTTGAGGAGATATTGAAGGACATTTTGGACGAGGTGGAGTCGGTCTCGAGCAAGCTGGACGTGCGGGTGTACCCGGTGAAGTACCGGGACGTGAACGTGGTGGCGGAGATCGTGGAGACGATGTTCGGGGCGGTGCGGGCGCCGCAGGCGCGCGGGGGCAACGCGGCGCAGCAGGTGGCGCGGATGCAGCAGCAGATGTTGAAGATGCAGCAGTTGCGCGGCCAGCAACAGCAGCCGGGCGTTGTGCCGCCGCCGGCGATCGATCCCAAGACGGGTCAACCCGTGACCGGGGAAGAGGGGCAGGAAGAAGCGGCATCGCGGGAGCTGGGGGACATCCGCATTCTTCCCGATCCGCAGACGCGGACGATCATCGTGCGGGCGGCGACGGAGGATTTTCCGCTGATCGTGGAGCTGCTGGCGACGATCGACCGGCCGGCGGACGTGACCAGCAATCATCGGATTTTCAAGCTGACACGGTTGAAGGCGGCGGACGTGGAGGAGCAGTTGAAGGTGCTGCTGGGGATCACCCGGCCCGATGCGATGCCGAGGGCGCGGACGCCGCGGCAGGCGGGTCGTGGGCGGCAGGCGGGTCAGAATCAGGCGGCGCAGGAGATTGAGGATGCGTTGTTGAATTTTGATCTGCTGGGGGCGACGGGCGGAGGGGCGATCAACGCGGCGAGCGACATCGTGATCACGAGCAACGCGCAGGCGAACACGCTTCTGGTGATGGCGCCGCAGGCGGCGCTGGAGCTGGTGAGCCAGTTGATTGACGAGCTGGAGAAGCAGGAGGTTCCGATACTGGAGATGCGGACGTACGCGATCAAGTACGCGGACGCGACGGAGATTGCAACGCAGATCAAGAACGTGTTCGGGACGAAGGCGGGGGGGGCGCGGACGGGGGAGGAAGAATTCGACCCGATGGACGTGAATGAGGTGGTGGTGGAGGCGGATGGGCGGACGAACAAGCTGTTCGTGCGGGCGCTGGACGCGGATTTCAGCAAGATCGAGCCGTTGATTCACGACCTGGATCAGGACCTGGGCGAGAAGCGGATGGTGGAGTCGTTCGTGGTGGCGAACGCGGACGCGGTGCAAGTGGCGAGTTCGCTGACCAACGCGTATTCGGCGGCGGCGGGGAAGGCGAACGGCAAGGCCGTCAAATTTGTGGGGGACGCGAGTTCGAACACGGTGCTGGTGACGGCGCCGGACAATTTGATGGGGGAGATTGCGGAGCGGATTGCGGAGATCGACCGGCTGGCGGCGGGGTTGGTGCAGACGCGGGTGATTGCGGTGGCGGCGGGATCGGCCGAGGGGATCGGGAAGAAATTGCAGGAGGTGTTCCGGGCGGGCGGACGGAAGAACGACGGGATTCAGGTTGTGGGGGACGACGCGAGCAAGCAGTTGTTCGTGACGGCGCCGGACGACGTGTTTGCGGAGATTGAGACGTATGCGAAGGCGATGGACAAGGCGTCGACGAATATCGCGGTGCGGACGTTCACGTTGAAGCACGCGCGGGCGATGGACGTGCATGAAAGCCTGATGAACATGGTCCGGCAGGCGTTCACGCAGATGAAAGACAAGAGTTCGATAGACGTATTCACGGCGAGCGCGGACGAGCGGACGAATTCGATCGTGGTTTTGGGAACGGCGCCGGGATTTGCGCTGGTGGAGTCGGCGTTGATGCAGGTGGACGTGGCGCCGACGGAGCAGGCGCAGATCGTGACGGGGATTTATTACCTGGTGAATGCGGATGCAGCGGAGATGGCCCGCAACATCGTGAGCGTTTATTCCAACGCCAAGAACCGGGAGAAGGGGGGCGTGCCGCCGACGGCGGAGGCGAACGTGTCGGGGAACGCATTGATCGTGCGGGGGATGAAGTCGGACGTGGAAGCGATCAAGCGGGATTTCATCGACCCGGTGGAGGAGAACGCGGCCACGCATGCGCGGGTGCGGGAGATCATCACGCTGGTGAGCGGAGAAGCGGCGGATGTGGCGCGGCTGATCAACGAGGAGCTAAACAAGTCGAAGGCGGGGCAGAAGGGGGGGCAGCCGGTGTCGGTGATCGCGAACGAGTCGTTGAATTCGTTGATTGTGAGCGGGCCGGGGCCGGAAGTGGAGCGGATCAAGCAACTGGCGGCGGAGATGGACAAGGAGCCGACGGTGAGCGTGGAGCGGGTGACGGAGGTAATCGCGATCAAGTACGGCGATGGGGGATCGCTGGCGGGTTCGCTGACGAACATGTATCGCAAGAAGGTGGGGATGCGTCCGGAGGACGAGGTGGACGTGGCGTACGATGCGGGGACGAGCAAGCTGATCGTGACGGCGAATCCGGAGAACATGGCGCAGATCAAGCGGGTGGTGACGGATATCGACGTGGAGTCGACGTCGATCCGGACGGAGCGGGTGCTGCCGTTGCGGTACGCGAACGGGCCGGAGTTGGCGCGGAACCTGCAGACGATGTTCCAGCAAACGGTGCGTCGGAAGAGCGGCGAGCAGACGATGAACATTTTCGGCGATCCGGGGACGAACGCGTTAATCGTCTACGCGAATCAGGATGAGTTCGACCGGGTGAAGTCGATCGTGGAGCAGATTGACGTGCCGTCGGACGAACTGGAGGCGCGGACGACGCGGAGTTTCCGTTTGTCGCACACCAATCCGTGGACGATCGCGGAGGCGATCAAACAGATTTACCGGCCGCAGGGGCGGCAGATCAATCCGCGGGACGAGGTGATCGCGGTGGCGGAGCCGACGACGATGTCGCTGATCATCGCGGCGGCGCCGGAGAAGATGGCGGCGCTGGAGCAGTTGATCGCGGAGTTTGACAAGCCGGGGAGCGCGGACGACGAGGTGAAGGTCGTGGAAGTGAAGAACGCAGACGCGGGGGCGGTGACGCAGGCGTTGCAGTCGATTTACGTGAACACCGGGGGTCAGAATGTTCGCGGGCAGGCGACGGTGCAAATTTCGAATCCGAACGGGTCGGACATGATCGTGGTGAAGGCGGGCGCGGAGATTCAGCAGAAGGTTTTGGATACGATTGAGGCGTTGGACACTTCGACGGCGGAGACGGGGGAGATCGAGGTGTTTGCGTTGCATTTCACGGACCCGGAAGCGATGAAGGAGACGCTGGAGAACTATCTGCGGAAGCCGGGGCAGGGGGTGCGGG
>JABFSN010000149.1 GCA_013140575.1 Phycisphaerales bacterium
AAATCGCCACCTTCTCCTGCCCTGTGAAATGCCGCCGTTGCTTCGCGTTGTTCATGTCGTTTTCCTCCGATCGGGACCACACTAACCCGCACGGCCGAAAACTCCATTTCCGACTGAAGCAACACAAAAGGACATCGCGGGCATCCTCAACGGCGCAGGTATTGATCCCGCCGACATCGCATCGATCATACAAGGCGAACACGGCCAGCGGAGATACAACCAACTGATCCATTCGACACTCGACCTTGACCGAATGGACTACCTCGTGCGCGACGCGATAGCCACGGGCGTGCCGTTCGGACGGATCGACCTGAACTACCTGCTCAGCAACCTCGATCTCGATGGCGATGATAATCTTGTGCTGCACGCTAAAGCCGAAACGGCGGTGGAGCATTTCATCGTAGCGCGGTACTTCATGTCGAAAGCCGTCTACTTCCACAAGACCGTGTTCGCCTTTGAGGCGCTGATGAGGCAGACGCTGTTCCTGTTGCGCGAAGACGATGAACTGTGGAAAAGCGGCATCGACATCGAGAAGCTCGTTAGACATCAGAGGGAGTTCCTGACATTCCACGATGGAAAGATTGATTCGATCATAGAGGAGCAGGCCGATGCCCAACCGAAAGCGTCCGCGCTCCGTCGCCTCTGTCGGGCCTTGCGTGACCGCAAGCCACCAAAACTGGTCGGGGAGGTTTCGTCGCTCACACACAAGGACGGATCGCGCTCGGAGGAACTTACCCGGTTCGTGACGCGTCGAGGAGATCAGCTTGAAGCAGTGGCGAAAGAGTGCGGCATTCCGATCCAGTGCTGGTTGTGGGAAGACCCGAAGGATGTCGCCTTTGAAAAGCTCGGGCCATTGATGTCCATGTCTGAGGCCGCGAGCGTATCCCCACAGGCGTCAGCCGAGTTGGTGCGCCTTCTGGACAAGAAGGGCAAGACCGTGCTGCTCATGGAGAAGCCGAGCAGCATTCTTCACCATCTCGGCGGCCTGAAACTCCAGATGGCGCGGCTGTATGTGGTGGAAGAGAATAAGGCCAAGATCGCCAAGGCAAAACGCGCAGTGGCCGCGTGGATGAAGAAGTCTTGACGATTAGCCGTCGGAGTCTGGTGCATGAACCCCTTTCTGATAGCCAGAAACCTGCGAGACGAATACCTCCGACTGCTCAAGACGCATTTCAACCCGCGGCAGCCGGAGCTTCGGGCGGCGTTTAACCGCGAAATCGAGACGGACGGCTTCCTGACGCGGGAGCCGTTCGTGGCGCTGTCGCAGCCGTACGCCATCGCGCCCCCCATTACCGAGCTGCACCGGCTGGCCCGCGAGCGGTTCGCACCGATCTGCGAGACGCCCTACCAGCACCAAGCCGACGCCTGTAAGCGGATTCTGGCGGGGAAGGCGACGGTGGTGGCCACGGGGACGGGATCGGGCAAAACCGAGGCGTTCCTGATGCCGATCATCGACCACTGCCTGCGCGTCCACAAGGACGGCGAGGATGCCGTCAAGGCGATCTTCGTCTACCCGATGAACGCCTTGGCCAATGACCAGTGCAGCCGCATCCGCAAGCTGCTGGTAGGGACGGACATCTCCTACGGTCGGTACACGCGGGAGACCAAGATGTGCGGCTCGCGCCCGGCGGACGCGCCGAAGAACGAGCGCGTGCTGCGCCGCGAGTTCCGCGAACACCCGCCCGACCTGCTGCTCACCAACTACATGATGCTGGAATACATGCTCATGCGCGGTGACGGCAGGGACATGTTCAAGAACCACCGCGTGCGGTTCATCGTCCTCGACGAGGTTCACACCTACCACGGTCTGCTCGGGACGGATGTGGCGTGCCTGCTGCGGCGGCTGCGCGAGGCGTTGGGCAAGGTCGCTGCCGCACCGGAGCCGCTCCTCATCGGGACATCCGCGACGCTGCAAGCCGGCGCGGAGGGCGACGCGAAGGCGGGCGTGGCCGGGTTCTTCACGCAGTTGACCGGGCAGGACACGCTCCCGGAGGCGGTCATCATGGAGACCGTCAAGGCGTCGTCCGTGCCGATGGGCCTCAAGTTGCCCGCGCCGCCCGCGATCACCGAGGACGAACTGGCCGCTTTCGAGGCAGCGGATGCGGCGAAGGTGCGGTCACTCCTGTTCAAACTCACCGGGGAGCGGCCTGCTGGTGACGGCACGGTCGAGGCGGTGTGGGATCGCGCCGCGCTGCCCCACCTGCTGTTGCAGTGGTTGCGCAATCCGATCTCCGAGAATGAGATCGTCCGGCTCCTTGCGAAGCGACCGGAGCGGGGCGGCGTGCCGGAGGACGCACTGCGCCGGGAGGTCGAGGCGGCGCTCCTGCTCGGCCCGTGCATACCGGAGGCCAGCGCGGTCAAGCTGCGGCCCCGCGTGCATCGGTTCCTGCGCGGACTCGCCCACTTCTGGCGCTGCACGAACCCCGAATGCGGGAAGCTGCTCGCCGAGAACATCGAGCAGTGCGACGAGTGCGAGTCGCGGGCACTGCCGCTGGCCATTTGCCGCACCTGCGGGTGGGACTTCCTCATGGCCCGGCAAGGCGAGGACGGCACGCTCAGCCCTTGGCGGTTCCGGCGATCCGACAAAAACACGGTGTTTCTGTTCGACCCCCCGACCGAGCGCGTCGAAGTCGAAGGCGAAGAGGACTTGTCCGCCGAGGAGGAGCAGGAGGAAGGCGAGGGGGAAGCATCAGACAGGGGCGCGGTGTCCGCTGAGGAACAGAGTGCGGCCACGGGCAGGGAAGCCCCCGACGCCTACCTGCACCCGACGAACCTGCGTCTGACCGACGCCCCGGACGAATCCACGGGCGAGGGGGCGGCGCTGCGGCCCGTCCGCCTGTATCGGGGGCGCGGCACTCGGTGTCCCGTGTGCGCAAGCACCTATGGCCGCTTCGACATCATCACCCCGGTGAGCATGGGCAACTCGTCCGCGCTCGCCCATGTCTCGCGCGTGCTGATGCGCGACCTGCCGGAGGCCGAGCAGAAGCTGCTCGTCTTCTGCGACAGCCGTCAGGACGCCGCCCATCAGGCGCGTTTCATCGAGGGCGTCGAAGGCCACCTGCGCCTGCGTCGCGTCGTGTACGCCGTGCTGAGGAACGAGCCGGAGCCGCACGACTTCGAGTGGCTGGTCAACGCGGTCTACGAGGCGTACATCGCCGAGGGCGTCTTCTCGCCGACGCGCAAGAAGGACGAGCAGCGCCGGCGCAAATCGCAGATCGAGGGGCAGTTGCTGCACGAGTTCGCCATCGCCCCCCGCGTGCGTGCGGGCATCGAACGCCTCGGTCTGGTCAAGGTGCGGTACGCGGGCATCGAGGAGGAGCTGGCCAGCGAGGCGTTCAAGCGGCTCTGCGCCGAACACAGCCTGCTGCCGGACATGGCCGCGCACTCGCTGGTGGTGCTGTTGAACGAGATGCGGCAGCGCATGGCACTCGGCCACGAGGCCCTGCGCACTCGGATGTACCCCAACGACAAGCTCGCCCGGCTCTATGAGATCAAGGTCAATCGGCAGGTGGGGATTCCGGTGGCCTTCCTGCCGCCGGAGCAGAAGTCCGCCTCGACGGGCGCGTTCAAGCTGCTTTCGACTTGGAACCTCAAGGGGAATCAGACTTCGGTGCAGCGCCTGTGGCGGCAGTTCCACGCCGAATACGCGACGCCGGACTCGCTCGACGCCTGTCTGCGCTGGTTGCAGGACAAGGAGTACCTCGCGTGGAGTCGCGTCGGGAAGGCGGAGGAGAGCGGCGAGGGATACCAAGTCAATCTTGAGATGGTCGAGTTCGAGGTGGGACGCTCGTTCCTGCGGTGCAGCGTGTGCGACAAGGTGGCGGTGAACGAGCCGTCGGGCCGACCATGCCCGCGTGCAGGGTGTTCAGGAACCATGCAGCCGTGGGAAGGGCCGCTTGCGGAGGGCAACCTCAACGCGCTCATGGCCGTCGAGAACTACGCCCCGCCCTTGTATGCGGCGGAACACTCGGCGGCGGTCTCCGACGATCAGCGGGAGAAGGTGGAACAGGGCTTCATGGAGAGGGTCCCGGCGAGGCCGAACCTGCTCGCCTGCACGCCCACGCTGGAGATGGGAGTCAACATCGGCGATCTCGAAGCAGTGGCGATGAGGAACATCCCGCCGAGTCCCGCGCACTACGCGCAGCGCTCAGGGCGAACCGGGCGGGCGAGCCGGATGGGCATCGTCGTCGGATTCAGCCGCAACACCCCGCACGACGGCTACTTCTTCGACCACCCAGGCGAGGTCATCGCCGGCGCGATCCCGCCGCCGAGATTCAACATCCAGAACCGCGAGGCGATCGGTCGGCATGTCCGCAGCCTCATCCTCGAACACGCCGAGATCGACTTCCCGAGCAGCCTTGAGCGGTTCCTGACCGAGCGGGGCAAGATCGTGGACGCGCAGGTCAAGGAGCTGTTGGGCAAGGTGACCAGCGCGACTCCCGCCGCCGTCCAAGTGGCGGCGCGGCTATGGGCCGATGTGCCGTTGGTGACGGCGGAGTGGCTTGCAGAAATCGGCCAGCGCTTCCCCAACGAGCTGCGGACCGCTTTGGGACAGCGAGGGGCGTTGCTGGCCGAGGCCGTCACGCAGATCGAGGCCCTCGGCACAAAGGTCGAGCCGTCGCCTGCGGAGTCCCGCGCCCACCGGGGCTATCAGGACTTGGCGGTCAAGCTGCGCAAGGACGCCAAGTATGCGTACTTGCCCCGCGTGCTGGCCGAGGCGGGCTTGCTGCCGGGTTACTCCTTCCCCGCCGATCCGGGGTCGGTGGCCCTCGGCTACGACCCCGATCCGGTGTTCGGCGGGCGCTTGCAGGCGCAGAGGGAGTTCGCGCCGGGGCAGATCGTCTACGCGCGCGGGGGGCGATGGCGCGTGACCGGAGTGGCCCTGCACAGACCCGGCTCTCGCGGCGTCTTCGCGCAGTCCATGTTCGACTTCACGCTGTGCGGAAGCTGCGGACTCGCCAACGACCCCGACCGTGACTTCTGCGCGCGGTGCAGCGCACCGATTGGGGACGACTCAGGCGCGGGGTTGCAGACCTTCACCGCGTGGGACGCCGGGGCGTTCCAAGCTTGGGAGGCCGAGGTGGCCGCCGAGAGCGAGGAGGAACGACTCCATTCGGTATTCGACATCCGCCCCCACCCGCAGGCGGACGCGGGCGGAGTCAGGTATCAGGTTGGGTCTTGGGCGCTCGACCTGCGCCAGCAGGAATCGCTGTGGTTCATCAACCACGGTTTGAAGGCGGCGGGCAAGGTCGCCGAGGAGAAGGCGGAGAGTCCCGGCTTCCGACTCTGCCCGACCTGCGGCGAATACTTCGGCGAACGCGAGCGCGAGGGCGACAAGCCCGGCAAGTCGAAGGCCGCGACCAAGGACTCCCGCAGTCAGATCGACGGACACACCAAGCGATGCACGGGGACGCCACGGGACTTCTCCATCGGCCACAAGCTCCGGGCCGACACGCTCCGGCTCTGCATCCCTGAGATGGGCAAGCTCGGTGAGGAAGGCGTCGCATGGGCGTGGTCGCTGGTCTACGCCATGATCCAAGGTGCCATGCGCCTCTTCGAGATCGACGAGGACGACATCGAGGGACATGTGCTGACGAAGACCGTCACCGAGAAGGGCCGACAGCCCTACGAGGAGGTCTTGGACATCCTTTGGATTGACCGGATCATCGGCGGGTCGGGGACGCTCCAGCGGCTGGCGACGCATTTCCCGAAGGTCGCAGCCGCCGCGCTGGAGCATCTTGACGGCCACGACTGCCCCAATTCTTGCTACCGCTGCCTCCGCTCATACCGCAACCAACGATGGCACGGCTTGCTGGACTGGCGTCTGGCGGTTCCCTTCCTGCGGGCGCTGTCGGGCGAAACCGTCTCGGAGCCTGCGCCCGTCGCGGGCGTCACTCCGGTGTCCCCCACGGAGGGGCCTGAGTGGGCCGACGCCAAGGCCGAGGGGTGCGAGTCGCCGCAGGAGCTTCGGCTGCTCAAGGCGATTCGTGGGGATGGGGCGCTGCCTGAGCCGGACAAGCAGCATGAGGTATACGAGGGCAATCGCCTGCTGACGCGTGCGGATTTCGCGTACCTCGACTGTAAGCCAATGCTGCTGATCTACGTCGATGGATTGAAGTGGCACTCCGACGTACGACAGCGAACGCACGACAACCGAATAACCAACAAGCTTCAGACTCTCAACTACCGCGTGCTGCGATTCCTGGGTACAGAGACTCACCATACGCCTGCCAATTGCGTATCGCAAATCAAGGAGGCGATGGGAATGATGGGTTAGGTTCAGCGACTGCGCGTTTGTCGATTGAGAACGCCCAACAGGATTGGCGTCGAACAGATTCCGCCGAGCGGCGAGCGTGTCATCGAAGAGTGACGTGTTGCTACACAAAACCGGCGGACGGCGAGGTCTGTAGGCGTAATTCGCCCTACCGACGACCGGTACGGAACCTTCCGCGGCGATCTTGGCCTGGGGGGTTTGTTCTTCCGCGTGGCCGACTCGTGGCGGTAGTCGGCGACCGACGTTCCGGCCTTCCGCCCCATCCCGCGTCGCCCGCGGCCGGTGCCCGTCCCGCGTCCGGTCGTCGTGGAATCGGTCGTTTCGGACGGAATCGCCACGGAATCCTTCGTTTCGGAGGGGATCGCGGTGGGATCAACCGGAGCGGCCTTTGCCGCTTTCGGCGCAGCGCCGCCGTCACGTTCGCGCCCGCGTCCGCCGCGCTTGTTTCCGCCCTTGGCCATTGTGTTGCCGCCCGACTGAATGTCCCGTCATTCCGGCGATAACCGGGCCGCGTTCGACCGACCCGCACCGGACCCGACCGGTCGCGAAGTCCAAATCTTATCCCCGTCTCGCAGCATTGCCAGCACTGGACAATTCACACCCCGGACGGACCCGCGTTGCCTGGCGATTCCGTTGATAGACAATAGGCCACCATGCTTGGGATGCGCGCCGCGGGCGATGCTCCTGATGCAAGCGTTGCAGCGGAGGCGGTTTGTTGTGGGGTCCTTTTTTCTCACGTTTGATTTCCTTACGCTCCAGGAAAACTGGGCACTGGTGGACCTGTACAGCATCCAGTTTGGTCGCTCCAAGCACCTGCTGAAAAGCATAGAAAACCTCGAAATCGACGGCGTCGAGTGCAAGAAAGTCTCGCCCGACGTCTGGGCTGACGCCGTCTGCGGCGCGCTGGTCAAGGTCGCGGAAGGCGACAACGTTCATGGGTGCGACTCGTTGCTGTTCATACTGGATCGAAGGGGCCGCGGACTCGCACCCGACGAATTTGAGGCGGCCAAGAAACAGCTTTGGGAGACCAAGAACGAGCTGCTTGAATGGCTGCTGGGATACTACGACGACTTCACGACGCCTGGGCCGGGGGAGGCGGATATGTCGGGTTGGAAACGCCGAGAGCACCGAGAATGGATCGAGGAGCGCTTGGGTATGGTGCTGATGGAGGCACAAATCAAGCTGAAGCACTATGCCGGAATGGCAAGGCCGAGGGTCGAGCCTGAGAGCATTTCCGTTGCGGACGCCGCACACCTACTCGCGGACCTGACCGGCAGCAAGCCTGACAAGAGCAACATTCTCCGTGACGTCCGAAAGGGCAAGATTCAGAGGAGCGCGAACGGCCTGATTGACTTGGCGTCGCTCGCACGGCGGGCGCGGGAGCTGCGCAGGCGGAGGAAGCCCACGCAACCCGCCCTCCCTTCGATGAATCAGTACACCTGTCCGAAGTGCGCTCAACCGACCCACAAACTTGTCGGGTCCACACAGGTGTGCCACGAGTGCTTTCTCAAGGCCCACGGCGTCTGAACGGTCCGAATCGTGTGACGGGCCGTGGTCAAATCGGCCGACGGGTCGTCGTTCAAACCCAGAATCCTACGCGTTTTCACGCCAAAACCAGCGATGCAACGCGATGACAATTGACCACGCGCGTGGTCAGGCGACGGTTTGGTACCGTTGGCGTCGCGGGCGCGGACCTGTCTTGTCATGCGACACCCCGGCTTCTACCGCCCGCAAGAGCCGCGGGCTGAGGGAACGAGCAATGCGAAAGGAACGAATGAATTCCGCGGTGAGCGACCACGAGGCCGATCGGCTGGTGCCCGTGGAGACGGTGGCCGAGCTGCTGGGGGTCTCCACCCGAACGGTTTGGCGGATGCGGGACAGCGGGGAACTTCCTCGCCCCATCCGCGTTTCGCGGAGCCTGTTGCGGTGGCGGCTATCGGAAATCGTGCGGTACATGCGATCCGGTGCGATGTCGGCATGAGGGGGGCGACGCCTGTGGACACCCAACCCCGAACCATGCTGGACCACGCGCTCCGGTACGCCTCGATGGGCTGGCGGGTGTTGCCCGTGCGGCCGCGGGACAAGCGGCCGCTGATCCGCGACTGGCCAAAGCTGGCCACGACGGACGAGGCGACGATCCGGGGATGGTGGGCGCGGTGGCCGGATGCCAACATCGGCGTCGCGACGGGGCCGGAGTCGGGGATCGTGGCGATCGACGTGGACGAACGGCACTCGGGCGAGGAATCGCTCGCGACGTTGTGCAGGCGGTACGGCCCGCTCGGCGAGACGGTCGAGGGGCTGACCGGCGGCGGCGGACGGCACCTGATCTTCCGATACCCCGACGACGCGGTCGTCCGCAACGCGGCCGGTGTGGACGGTTGTCCCGGCGTCGATATACGCGGCGACGGCGGTTTTATCGTTGTTCCGCAATCCGTGCATCCCAACGGTCGCGCATACGAATGGGAAGTTGAACACAACCCCCTTGACGGATTTCAACCGGCGGAACTGCCCGAAGCATGGGTCAGGCTGCTCTCGCGTCCGGCTGAACCAACGACGGCGAACGCGCCGGGAAACAACGGCGAGAAAATCGTCGAGGGCGGTCGAAACGATCGCCTCATGCGGCTGGGCTGCGCGATGCGTCGGCAGGGCGACGATGAGGAGACGATTCGCGGCGCCCTGGTCGCGTACAACGCGGCGCGTTGCGTTCCACCACTCGACGAGTCGGAGGTCGCCGGGATCGCGAAGAGCTGCACGAGATACGCGCCCACAGGAGCATCGATGCCGAAACCGACAAGGGCACCGGCACGACGCATCGAGGCAACGCCTCGACCGACGGCGCTTGACGAAGCCGCGTTTCACGGCTTGGCCGGTCAGATCGTCCGGGCGATCGAACCGCATTCCGAGGCCGACCCGGCCGCGTTGCTTATTCAACTCCTGGTCTCGTTTGGGAACATCATCGGGCGAACGGCGCATTTCGTGGCCGACGGGGCGTGGCACTACTTGAACATGTTTACGGTCCTGATCGGTGACACCTCGAAAAGCCGCAAGGGAACGAGCTGGGCTCACGTTCACCGGATTTGCGACGGCAGTATCGATGAGTCTTGGGCGCGAACACGGATCGGAATGGGACTTTCCAGCGGGGAGGGGCTGATCTGGGCAGTGCGCGACCCACACTTCAAGACGGAGGCGGCCAGGGTCAATGGAAAACCCACCGGCGAAAGTGTGCAGGTCATGGTTGACGCAGGCATCGATGATAAGCGGCTGCTCGTTCAGGAGGCAGAATTCGCCACGGCGCTGAAGGTCATGGCGCGAGAAGGCAATACGCTGTCGCCGGTGATTCGGAACGCTTGGGACCGCGGGAACCTGCAATCCATGACCAAGAACAGCCCCGCACGCGCGACCGGGGCACACATCTCCATCGTCGGGCATATCACGGGCGAAGAACTTCGGCGCTATCTGGACACGACGGAATGCGCCAACGGACTCGGGAATCGAATCGTCTGGCTGTACGTGCAGCGGTCGAAGTGTCTGCCCGAAGGCGGTCGAATCGATACGGTTGATTTCGGTGCAATGGGACGGCAACTGATCGACTGCGTTGCTTTCGCACGGTCGGTGGGGCGGCTCGAACGCGACGACGCGGCACGCGAGTTGTGGGCGTCGGTGTACCCTCAACTGTCAGAAGGCAAGCCCGGAATGGTCGGGGCGCTGATCTCGCGGGGTGAGGCGCAGGTCATGCGGTTGGCGTCGATCTATGCGCTGTTGGACCGGTCGCGCCTGATTCGACCGGCGCACCTGGTCGCCGCGCTGGCGATGTGGGAGTACGCCGAGCAATCGGTCAGGTACGTTTTCGGGACCACCGTCGGTGACCCCGTCGCCGACGATATTCTCGTCGCGCTACAGGCAAGGCCGGAAGGGATGACGCGGACCGACATTCGCGACCTGTTCGGACGGCACCAGAAAGGCGGGCGGATCGGGACGGCGTTGTCAAACCTTGAGGACCTGGAGCTGGTTTGGTGCGAACGGACCGACACTCGCGGAAGGCCGCTGGAGCGGTGGTTCGCAAGAACGGACGACGCGACAAATGCGACAGTAGCGACGTAAGCCGTGAAGTCGCGGACTTCTGTCGCATTGGTCGCTTTTGTCGCAGGGTGGGCTGTCGGATGGGATCGTATCTGGCAACGGCACGACGAACACTGGAGCGGTTATCAATTACCGAGTCGAATGGCGAGTCGGCTGTCGCCGGAACGCCGCCGGGCGTCGGATCGGACGAGGCCGACGTCGGGATCGGCCGACACGACGGCGCGGACAATGTCGGCACCGCAACAACGACTCCCGAAGTTCACGACAGCGGCATGGAAACGAGCAACGACGATTTGTACTCGCCCGCGGGTCACGCCGTCCCGCGGATCGCGGAACGATGGCCGCTTTCCGCCGAGGTCGGACTGCCCAGGTGCCGCGCCTGTCACGGGGCGATCCAGTTCGGCGAAGTGCAGTTGATCCACGACTCGAACCACCCCGACGGCCGCAAGCCGCGGAACAAGTCGGAACGCTGGATCAAGCTGGACCCGGACTTGACGCTGCACGGATGCGGGACTCGTGGGGCGGGGCGAATTGCGCGGTGATTGAGATTTAGGACTTGACTGGATATCGTTTTTGAGATATATTATCCTTGATGAAGGCGAAGGGGAAACCAATCGACCTGGGCGATCAGCTTCGGCGAGCGATCGCCGACAGCGGCCTCAGCCGGTTTGAAGTCGCCAGGCGGGCGTCCATCAGTTACAGCCAGATACATTCGTTTTGCGCGGGCAAACGCTCGTTGACGCTCGACACTGCCAGCCGTGTCGCGGCGGTCGTGGGCCTGCATTTCGCAAGGGTGAAACGATGAAACAATCGAACGATCGGCAACGCGCGGCTCGCGGATGCGTATTCAAGCCGGTGGTCATCGACCATCGCGGCGGACGAAAACGCCGGCGGCGGGGCGGATATTACTGGGCCAAGTACCGCGACGATTCCGGGCGGGTCGTTCGGCGCGCCTTGAAGCTGTCGAACGGCAAGGGGATCGCGGACAAAGCCGTCGCGGAGGCCGAGTTGCGTCGGCTCATCACGAGGATGGAGCGACAGGCGGCCGGGCTGGTCGATGCCATTGTGGAATCGGCGAGGATGCCGATCCGGGTGGTCATCGCACGCTACGCTCGTCACCTGCGTGCGTTGCGACGGACGCGGGAACACGTATTCAAGACCATTCAACGGGCCAAGTGGCTTATGGAGTCCGCGGGCGTCGAAACGCTGGGCGGGTTGAACGCGGCATCGGTGAGCGTGGGTCTTGATACGCTGGCCGGGCGAAACCGCGCGCCGAAAACGATCAACGAATACCGTGCGGTGGCGTTTGGAATGTGCCAGTGGGCGGTGAAGGTCGTGCGGATTCTGGATCGCAACCCGATCGGGGCGGTCCCGGTTCGTGATTCCGATGCAGACAAGCGGAAGGTTCGCCGGGCGATGACCATTGAGGAGGCCGGGCGTTTGTTGGCCGTATCCGGTCCGCGGAGCCTTTGGTACGAGACCGCCCTGTTTACGGGCTTGCGGGTTCGGGAATTGCAGCTACTCGCGTGGGGCGACTTGGTTCTCGACGACCCGAGGCCGCGCATCGAACTACGGGCATCGACAACGAAAGCCCGGCGAGCGGATTTTGTGCCCTTGAAGCGCTCCCTTGCGATCAAGCTGGGAAATGCGAAGCCATCGCTCGCCGCGGCGACGGACCGGGTCTTTCGGACAGCGCCGACTCGCGCCACTTTCCGGCGGGACTGCACGCGGGCGGGGATCAGCTACGAAGCCGACGACCGGGGTCGAACGCTCGACCGGCGCGCCCTGCGTACGTCGTTCGTCACCTGGTTGAGCATGTCCGGGGTCGATCCGAGGACGGCACAGCAACTCGCCCGGCACACCGACATCGAGTTGACCATGCGGGTTTACACCGATCCCCGGCTAATCGACACCAGTACGGCGATTGAACGTCTGCCGACGCTCGACCCCGACGAGGCCGTATCGGCCAAGGCCACGGGCACGTACGGCGCGAATGTGGTTGTACCACCGGTTGTACCAACGGCTGCCGTTTCGCGTCCTTCGCTGGCAATAGGTGGCGTGGGCGGATCGTCTGGAACCCCCGCGCAACGCCTTGAAATGGCGATAGTTGGCAACGAAAAGCAAGGCGCGACAACGTCGCGGAAGATTGGAGGCGGGGGGAATCGAACCCCCGTCCCGTGACGGCTCGAAGGAAGTTTCTACGTGCGTAGTCGTATCGTTTGCGAAACCGCGCCCGGGGACATGAGGTTCCCGGAACGCAGGTTTCATCTCGCCGCCGGCGGCGCCGATCGACAGGCTTCGCCCTTGGCCAACCCGACTGTTTTCTCACCCCGGCGCGGTCGGGTGTCACGCCGGAGCCAGCCCGCTGTCTTCATTCCACGCGATCGCAGGCGGCGCGCGCGGAACGGGTTGCCTATTTCTTAGGCAGCCATGCGCAACTGAGAGTTGCCATTTAAGTTTGTGTCAGTTGATTTACGAGGCCCACTGACAACCTCGGCACGCCGCTTCCATCTCAACACGCCCGGTCGAGCCCTGTCGCCCCCGGATGCTGCTTACTCCGTTGCGGTCCGACCGGAACTTTCCGGCCGAACCCACTCCATTATACCATCCCCGCGCCAACAGTCGCCCCCCGGCGTTCGATTGCGAATGGTCGCCACCACGCGGCCACGAGGACCGGGTGTGTCGTTCGCGCCGGAGCCGTAGTATGGTATCGGGTTCCGGCGGGGTTCGTCGGAAGTGAACGCATCTCCACCTCGAGGGCGTCTGCGTGATCAATCAATCATTGGCCGACGCGTTCAGCCGCATCGCCGACCTGATGGAGATCAGCGGCGACGGGGGGTTCCGCGTCAATTCCTATCGCCGTGTCGCACGGTTTCTAGAATCGCACCCCACGAACATCGCCGTCGCCGCCGCGGACGGCACGCTGACCGACCTGCCCGGAATCGGAAAGGGCACGGCCGACAAAATCGTCGAGTTCATCGCCACCGGCCGAATCAAGCTGCTCGACGAACTGGCGTCGAAACTTCCGCCCGGTCTGCCCGAGCTATTACGCATCCCCGGCCTGGGGCCCAAAAAGGTCGCGGCCATTCACCAGGCGCTCAGCGTCACGGGTATGGACGACCTGAAACGCGTCATTGAATCGGGCGAACTGGCCCAGCTGCCCGGTTTCGGCGAACAAAGCGTCAAACGCATCGCCGAGGGTCTCGTCTTCGCGGAACAATCCGGCGAACGCTCGCCGATGGGCATCGCCTGGCCCATCGCCCGGGCGCTGGCCGACGCGGTCGCGGAATTGAAGGGCGTCCAGCGCGTCGAAGTCGCCGGTTCGCTTCGCCGCGGCGCCGAAACCATCGGCGACGTCGATTTGCTGTGCGAGTGCGCCGACGGCGGACCCGTGGTGACGGCGTTCACCGAATTTCCGACCGTCAAGCGCGTCCTCGCCAGGGGCGACACCAAGGGATCGGTCACCGTCGGCATCGAACGCGAAAAGGAACTGAAGGTCGATCTGCGCGTGGTGCCGGCCGAGTCGTTCGGCGCCGCCCTGCAGTATTTCACCGGCTCGAAGGAGCACAACGTCCGCCTGCGGGAAATCGCGATCGGCAAGAAATGGCGTCTGAACGAGTGGGGCCTGTTCGACGGCGAGAAACAGATCGCCGGCAAAACCGAGGAGTCGATTTACAAGAAGCTCGGCGTCGTCTGGGTTCCACCGGAAATCCGCGAGCACGCCGGCGAATTCGATCTCCACGAAACGCCCACGCTGGTGACAACCGATGACATCCGCGGCGACCTGCACGTCCACACCACGGCCAGCGACGGCAAATCGACCATCGACGAAATGGCCGAGGCCGCCAAGGCACGAGGCTACGAATACCTGGCCATCACCGACCATTCGCAAAGCTCGCGCATCGCCAACGGTCTTACGATCGAGCGGATGAAGCAGCACCTCGCCGACGTGCGCGCCGCCGACAAGCGGATCAAGGGCATCACCCTGTTAACCGGCTGCGAATGCGACATCCTGACCGACGGCAAGTTGGACTACCCCGACGACATCCTCGCCGAGTGCGACATCGTCGTCGCCAGCATCCATTCGGCCATGACCGGCGGCCAACGCACCCCCACCGAGCGCCTGATCGCCGCGATGGAAAACCGCTACGTCACCATCATCGGCCACGCCACCGGCCGACTGCTCGGCACCCGCCCGCCGATGGAAATGGACATGCCCCGCGTCGTTCAAGCGGCCGCCGAGACCGGAACGGCCATGGAGATCAACGCCTCGTGGCAGCGTCTGGACCTGAAGTCCGACCACGTCCGACTGGCCATCGCCGCGGACGTCATGCTGACCATCGACACCGACAGCCACCGGGCGGAGGGACTGGCGCAGATCGACCTCGGCATCCGCACCGCCCGCCGCGGCTGGGCCACCGCGTCGCACGTGCTGAACACCCGCCCGCTCGACGCCCTCCGCCAATGGACGGCGAAAAAACGGCAAAAATAGCCCGGGCTTAACTCCGCGAACGAATTCACCACCGCAGAGCCGCGGAGCCGCGGAGTTCGCGGAGAACGGCTCCGGAGTGGCACGGCCTACCAGCACCAGTAGGTCGGGCACTTCCCAACAGACACGTTCCCCGCCTAGGAATCGACCATCGCGACGGATCGGACAGGGGAGGATTCGCTCCGCCGCCATCGACGGGCACGCGATCGTGGAGTTATCGGACTTCATACTCATTACTCTAGTTAGGATAATATCGTCAATAAAAGTTGACTATTAAATCGCCGCCATGTTCCAAAATACGGTCCAGAGATTTCTTGCATTGCCCCGTGCATTTTGATACAAACGGAGCCGTAGGGTTACTCGGACCGGACGGATGCTGGCGTTCTCGATCGTGTGTGCCCAACCCGGGCGGCGGTGATCGGGGCATTTCAATTAACGTGGCGTCCGTCAGTTGATCGGGTTCGTGATGTTCTGGCTGTTGCGCTCCACGCCGTATCCGTGGCGGGGGAGCGGGAAGCAGGGAGGGGAACAACACCCTGCTCGCCGGATATAGATAGGAACCTTGACGCGTGCGACCGAATGGCGTCAAATTCGGCCGGGGTGCGGTGTCGGCGTCGGTCCGGCGTGGCATGGGCTTTCAGCCCATTTTCACACGGACCGGGTGCCCGGGCCGGGGGCTGGCGGCGATTGGTGGGGTTCAACTCGATTTGGGGAATCCTGAATTCTTTTCCGCGAGTTCCGTAAAAAAGCTCGCAATTGATGAGGAGTTTGGGTAAGCTACATGCTGGGTATGACGGGCGGAATCGCGCCGGCTCTCCTTGGTGATCCTTGGCTTGCCGGTGCTGTTCCGACCCGATTTGACGCAGACGGGTGTGTTCGTGGGATCGTTCGCTCGGCGGACGAGTTGGCCTCGCATCGTCGAAGCTCCTTCGCGAGGAGAAGGCCAACGGCGTGGTGTCGGTCACGGGAAACAAAAAAAGGAGGGCGATGGCACGAGAGGAAACGCGTTCGTTGTCGCTACGATTTCGGGCGAGAACATGGTTCGCCCACATTCGTCGCGCTGTAGGTGGAAGAGCTAAGTGCGAGTTTGTCCATGTGTTAGGGAAGGAACGAGGCATGAGTAAAAGCAAAATCAGTCTGTTCTGTTGTATTGTAGGCGCGGCCGCCACCGTGGCGACCGCACAACCGCGGGCGTTCTTCGTCCGGGCGAACGATCTGCCGTCCACGAACCCCGCCGGCCGGTTGCAGGTGAACAACGTCGTTCCGGGCGTGGCCTCCTCGCTATGCCTGGATCTGGCGGGCAGTTCGCCGGCGCCGGGATTGCACAAGGCCATCCAGTTGCGCATCGGCCATGCGACCGGTGGCGACGCGGGTACCGTCACCCTCAGCTGCGTGTCGGTCGCGATCGTTACCGCGTCCCCGACGCACCCGGGCAACACCCTGAACGTCGTTAACAACACGACGCTCTGCACGGTCGCGCCCTTCCAGGGGTCGTATGCTCTGTCGAATCTGGACGGTTCGAACATGACCATTGCCGCGACGGGCAGCTACTTGGGCGAGGCGTGCTGGAACGTTTCCGCCAGCGCCTGCGGCACGTTTGCCATCGACTACCAGGGCAACACGTGCCCGAACGGCGGTGTGGCCGGTTGCGGTACCACGCTGTTCATCGGTGCCGGCGTCTCCACGACCGTGGCCATCACCGCCGACGGTGCGGACCTCAATCTGGGTCCGGCGAACGATGATTGCGAAACCGCCGCCGTCGCCAGCGACGGTGCCAATGCTTACAACGGCATTTGCGCGACCGACGACGGGAACGCCGGCTCTTGCAGCGCCCTCCTCGCCGATGTGTGGTTCACCTACACGTCGTCGTGCACGGGCGAGTTGATCTTCACGGGGCCGGATGACTTCGCGGTTTATTCCGGTGCGGCCTGCGATCCGCTGGTCGGCGACGAAGAAGGTTGCGCCCTCGGCGGCGGCAACGTCACCATTCCGTTGCAGTCCGATGGGACCGTTTACCTGGTCCAGATCGGATCGGACGATGGTTCCAGCATCGGGGCGGATTCGTTGAGCATCACGTGCAATCCGGCCTGCACCGTTGGTCCGGCGGCCGGCAGTGTTCTGACCAACCTCGAGTGCGGTCCTCCGACACCGCCCAGCGACTGCCATCTTTGGTTCTGCGATGCGGCGCTGGGTTGCGTTTCGGTCAACGCCGCCAACGGCTCGGCTTGCGGAGCCGGCGGCGACGGCCTGACCTGCACGATCAACGACTCCTGCCAGTCCGGTGTTTGCACCGGCGGCGGTGCGTTGGATTGCGATGACGACGCGATCTGCACGTTCGACGAATGCGTCGAGCCGGGTGGATGCGTGAACACGGACATCAACGCGGTTCCGTGCATCGATATCACCGACTGCCCGCCGGGCGCTGCCACGTGCAGCTCCGACGGCGACGGCACCTGCGATTGCGTTTCCAGCCCCGATCTGTGCATCAACGCGTTTGGGGTCGGACCGGCCCCGGCGTCGGGCGAATGCTACGACGAGGGCGCGCAGGTGGTGGTGACGGTGGAGATGGGCTTCTCGACGGAGCCGATCTGCACGGCGCAGTTCTTCCTGCAGTATGACAATTCGTGCATGGACTTCGTGTCCATCACCCCGGGCGGCGGCGTGTTCACCAACGTGGTGTTCCAGGCCGTCGACGAAGGCGCGGGCACGATCGACTACGCGATCGGCCCCCCGCCGGGTCAGATCTGCAACGGCACGCAGGGTCCGGCCACGATCG
>JABFSN010000075.1 GCA_013140575.1 Phycisphaerales bacterium
GCCTTGCGGGGGGTGGTAGTCGGGCAGGGGTCCGAAGAGGCGGCGGGATTCGTTGAGAATGGAAACGACGCGGGCGTCGTCGCGGCGAGCGAAGAGGGCGCCGGAGAGTTCGGCGCGGTCGAAGAGACGGTCGGCCGATCCGACGCGGCGGAGGGGCAGGAGTGAAGATAATTCAAGATGAGCGCGGATGCGGTCGCGTCGGCGGTCGTGGTTGAAGGAAAGGAATCCGCTGCCTTCGAAGGTGGCGCCGGTGGCGGCGCTGGTGATCATGTAGCTGACGGTGGCGTTGATCATGGTGGCATCGGCTTCGGTCTGACCGGGTCGGGAAAGCCAGAAGGTGCGGATGTGGACGATCTGTTCGGCCAGCGGTCCGCCGGAAGACGATGATTGGTGGCGGGCGACGATGTCGAGCTGGCCGACCCCGTCGAAACGGAAATAGCAGTCTTCGAAGGCCTGGGTGTAACGGGTGGCGGCGCCCCCTTCGCGGTAATCGACGATGTGGAAGCGTGTTTCGCGGGGGGCGCAGCCGGATGACGCGGCGAACAGGGCGGCGGCGGCGAGCAAGGCCGACGTCGATAATGCGCGGGAATGGGTCATGTCGGATTCCGTTGTTTCCGGAGACGGCCGGAACGGGTTCCGGCGAAATCAGGATTCATCCACAGATTGCACAGATTGGCACAGATGGGTTTGGAATTCAAATGATTGTTGGTTTCCCGCGGGCGGCGAATGTGCGCGGCAAGGGATTCCCGCGAAGGTGGATGCGAGAGGGGATTCTCGCACCAGCGGGGCCTGGTTTTCAAAAACGTTGAAAGGGCGGGGATGGTTGGTGGGAAGGCGTCGGCGGTTTATGATGGAAGCATGGCGGCAGTCGGCGGCGATCGAAACAAAGTGGTTCGGGTGGGCGCGGTGTCGTTTTTGAACACCAAGCCGTTGACCGAGGCATTGGTGGGCGATCCGCGGTTCGACGTGCGGTTCGCGGTGCCGTCGCTGCTGGCGGGGATGCTGGATCGCGGCGAGGTGGACGTGGCACTGGTGCCGGTGATCGACCTGATCCGCGGCGAGCGGAGGCTGGAGGTGGTGTCGGATGCGTGCATCGGGTGTGACGGGGCGACGTTGACGGTGCGGGTGTTCTCGCGGGTGGACCCGGCCGACGTAACGGTTTTGCACGTGGACGTGGATTCGCATTCGTCGGCGGCGCTGGCGTCGATCGTGTGGCGGGAACGGTTCGGGCGGAAGCTGGAACTGATTCCCATCGACACGGGCGGGGCGGGCGCGGCGCCGGGAACGGATGCGTTTCGGGAATGTCAGGCGGTGTTGCTGATCGGCGACAAGGTGATTCGTCCGCCGGACGGGTTGGATGTTTTTTCAACGCAGGTCGATTTGGGGGCGGCGTGGAAGTCGATGACCGGACTGCCGTTCGTGTTCGCGGTGTGGGCGAGCACGGCGCCGCACGTGGCATGGTGGCTGAGCCGAGCGATGTCGGCGGCGCGGGACTGCGGGGTGGCACGGGCGGGCGAGATCGCCGAGCGCGAGGGGGCGCGGATGGGTTGGCCGATTGATCTGGCGAGGCGGTACCTGACGGAATACCTGACGTTCACGATGACGGCGCGGCATCGGGATGCGTTGCACCGATTTCTGGTCGCGGCCGGGAAGGTGGAGCCGTTGTTGAGCCGCGAGGTGTCGATCGTATGAACCTGGCGACGGTTGCACCCGAACGGAAGACGCGATCGCGCGTGTCCGAGGCCGATGCGCTGGCGATGTATCGGGAGTGTTCGATCCACGAGCTGGGGCGGCGGGCGCACGAGGTGACGCTGGCGCTGCATCCCGAGCGGTATCGCACGTACGTGGTGGACCGGAACATAAACTACGCGAATTACTGCACGGCCAAGTGCATCTTTTGCAATTTCAAGGCCGATCCGCCGGGGGTGGATACGGGGCGGAAGGACTTGCCGAATGGGTACGTGCTGTCGTTCGCGGAGATCGGCCGGAAGATCGAGGAGCTGATCGCCATCGGGGGCACGCAGGTATTGATGCAGGGGGGGCTGGTGCCGGGGGACATGCTGCCGTTCACGTGGTATCTGGACCTGTTGCGGTTCATCAAGCGGGAATACCCGGGCATTCACATTCACGCGTTCAGTCCGCCGGAGGTGTTCGCGTTCGAGCAGGAGTTCAGGATGCCGGTGCGGGACGTTTTGTTGCGGCTGCGGGAGGCGGGGCTGGATTCCATTCCCGGGGGCGGCGGGGAGATTCTGGTCGATCGGGTGCGGGACAAGATCGGCATCGGAAAGACGCGGACGGACGAATACCTGTACGTTTGCCGGGAGGCGCATAGGATCGGGATGAAGACGAGCATCACCATGATGTTCGGGCACATCGAGACGATTGCGGAGCGAATCGAACATCTGCGGCTGATCCGCGAATTGCAGGACGAGACGGGCGGATTCACGGCGTTCATTTGCTGGACATTTCAGCCGGGAGACACGCCGTTGGGCCGGATGCGGCAGTTTTCGCCGGATTACGATGGGGAGCCGGATGGGAAGCATTTGATGCTGGCCGACGCGAATGAATATCTGAAGATGCTGGCGCTATCGCGGGCGTATCTGGACAACATAGCGCACGTTCAGTCGAGCTGGGTGACGCAGGGGCCGAAGATCGGGCAGTTGGCGCTCTTTTTCGGGGCGAACGACATGGGGTCGGTGATGATGGAGGAGAATGTGGTGTCGGCCGCGGGGACGACGTATCGGTTGGACGAGGGGCAGATTAGGCGATTGATTGTGGATGCGGGTTGGGAGGCGCGGAAGCGGAATTTTTATTACGAGGTTATTGACTGACGCCGGCGATGTCGATGGTGACGACGTGCTGCAGTTGGATGGCGTTGTTCACGTCGCGGATTTCGAGGGTGATGCGCGGCGGAGCGGCGACCCAGTCGATGTGGATCATCGCGAAGTTGTCGGTTTGCACGACGGGACCGACGCGGCGGCGGTTGGCGAAATGGAAGTCCTTTCCGATCGCGCAATTCATTCCGCTGGACGTCAATTCGTAGAGTGGGGCGTGGCCGGGCTCGTCGAGCCGGGTCAGTTCGGCGGAGTGCATGTCGCCGCTGATGAAGACGATGTTTTCGGCGCGGCAACGGCGGATCAGATCGATCAGGCGGGCGAGTTCGTGGGGCATGTTGCCCCATTTTTCGTAGGTGTGGTCCTCGCCGAGAACCTGGGTGCTGGAGGCGAGGATGCGCACGTCGGCCGATTGGCGGAGCTGCTGTTCGAGCCAGGTCCATTGTTCGGGACCGAGCATAGTGGCCGAGGGGTCGGGGTTGGGGGCGTAGGGACCGCCCGCCGGAACGGGAACCGTTCGCCTGACCAATGGGCTGCGGAAGTAGCGGGTGTCGAGGAGGATGATCTGCACGCGATTTCCCGGCGGGCCGAACAGGTGGGCGCTGTAGACGCCGGGGCGGTGCCATCGGGGGTCATTCCGCGGGACGTTGAACGATTCGAGGAACAACCGCTGCGATTTTTCGCGCATGGGGTATTCGCGGCCGCCGTCGTTGACGCCGTAGTCGTGATCGTCCCAGGTGGCGAGGATGGGGCAGGTCCTGCGGAGGCGTTGGAAGCCGGGCATGGCGTTCAGTTGTGCGTATTTGGCCTGCATGACCGCGGGGTTTTCGGTGTCGGCGTAGATGTTGTCGCCGATAAACAGGAACAGATCGGGGTCGCCGGCGATCACGGCATCCCAAATCGGCTGGGGGCGGTCCTGCTTGGCGCAGGAGCCGAAGGCGATTCGGCCGATGGGTGTGTCTGTGCGAGCAGGGGAGCAACCGAACAACATCGCGGGCAGGCACAGTACGACAATGCGTCGAACGAGTTCTCGGTGGTCGCTCCTTCCGCCCCGCTGGGGCTGGATTTCATGATGCGAACCATTCCGGGGGTTCCGTCCGCTGTCGCGGACTACACCCCCGGCTATTGACCGCCGCCCCTCCGGGGCTGGGAAGGACGCAGTGCTGCCGTGGCCCTTGTTCCGCGATTCGCGCCCGGAATCGTGATAGCGTCGTGGAACAAATGGTATTGGCGGGCGCATGGATGATGGGATAGTTTTGGACCGGCGTGGTGTCAATCGAGACGCGCGTGCGAACTTGTCGCGCTGCATGATCGGAAATGGAATTGGAAACGGTTTGGCTGGGGATCATCGGGTTGGCGGCCGGGTTGCTGGGCGGGCTGCTCGGGATCGGCGGCAGCATCGTGATGATACCGGCGATGACCGAGGTGCTGGGTGCGAATCAGCATTTGTATCAGGCGTCGGCGCTGATGGTCAGTTTTTTCGTGGGGGCGCCGGCACTGGTTCAGCACCTGCGGGCGGGGGT